>CAZDTB010000018.1:0-22073 GCA_964508075.1 uncultured Planctomycetales bacterium | reverse complement strand
GCCAGATCGGCCATATCTACGTCGCCGTCCTCGTCCACGTCGCCGTCCGCATGCTCGACTCCCTCGGTCAGGCCGTAATGGCCGAGGAGCTGGGCCAGGTCGGAGATGTCGACGTCATGGTCGAGATCCAGGTCGCTCATCGCGTAGAACTCGGCCAGATAGAGATCGAGGTCGCCCGCCCAGGAGAGCTTCCCGTGGTGCAGGCTGGCGTATTTCCCGTTGGTGAAGGTCAACTGCCAGGTCCTCACCGTGTCCGAGACAAACAGCTTCGGCGCAAAGACACCGTCGATGCCGCGGTTCCAGACGATCGTATCACGCCACAGCGTGGGATACTCGTCGCCGATTCCACCCAGGTCGTCGTCGTTGGTGATGCGTATGGTTTCGTCCTCTTTCCAGAAGAAGATCTCGCTTTTGGTGAAGTAGCTGCCCACTTCGCTCTCGCCGACCCAGGCGACGGCGCCATCCCAGACCGTGGGAAAGGCGCCGTTGCTGTTGCCGCCGCCGAGCAGGTGTGTTTCGCTTCCGTCAAAGAACCAGACCTCGTTGGTATCGGGGTCCTGATAGGCGTAAGTCGCGAGGTCTTCCGCGGTGATGTAGAGCGACGGATGCACGCCCTCGACGCCGAGCGAGAACGTCGCTCCGCTCGAGGCATCGTAGTACCACAGGCAGGTGTGATTCTGGCTCCAGATCAGGTCGCCGTTGCTGCCCCCGTCGAGGTCGCAATCGAGGACTCCCGGGGTGTTGGAGACGTTCTCCGTCGAGTCGCCGTCCCAGCGGAAGATCTCGTTGCTCGAAGCGCTGCCCTCGTTGTGCCGCCAGCCGATCGAGCCGTTGGTGTTGACCGGCTCCCAGCATTGCTCGACGGGCTCGAAGATCACGTGTGATTCAGCTCCGTCGTAATACATCACCGGCCCCCCGTTCCCATCGAGATACGCGATCGTCCCGTTCCACACGCTCGGCCGTGTTCCCAGTTGATGGATCGCGACCGGCTCCCCGAGGCGCCAACCGCCGGCTTGCGCCGATGCGGTCAACGAGACTACGATGGCAGAGGCGATGCAAGACGTTCTGAACATATCATTCGGCTCCTTCCGGCTGCGGGTGAGGTTTCCACGGGATGACTCGACCGGGGCCGATACCCCGACCGGGTCGCGGATGCTGTCACGGAAACCCTCTCCCGTCCTCAGCGCGCTGCGCTGGGGAATTTGTTCTGTCCCCCGTGGCATTCCCCCGTTCAGTTCGCAAGAGGAGATGCTCTCAGCATAGTCTCGACGCTGGCGTATTTCAAGCGTAGATGGTTGCTCGCGCGGCCGCCCCGAGGTCGTGCATGCTGCCTGAGCCCAGCCGGGGGTGGCTGGGCCAAATGAATGATCCGGCTTGGCGGCAGAGGCAAGCACGAAAAGCCCATCCAGCCGGACGGCAACCTCCAGCCTATCCAACAATTGTGGGGTAAGCTCTCGGTGAGCTGCGTCTCCGAACGGCATTTCGGGGATCGGGTTCCAGCTATTACCGGGAGTGGGAAATGTTGAACGTTGTCATTCCGAGCGCAGCGAGGAATCTGTACGCGAACGCGGCAAGATGCTTCGCTTCGCTCAGCATGACGTTCAACCATTTCCGCTCCCATTAGTGATTGACAAGGCACGTCGGAGACCTATTACACATCGGGGGCGCCGGGTGCGCTTAGCGTCCCTTCGCGAAGAAGGCCTTGATGCTGTCGTAGATGTCGTCCTTCGTGTTCACCCGCGACGTGACCATGTTCTCGGCCTCGCCCAGATGCTCGCGCAACACATTGATGAAGTGCCCGCTGCCGTACGCGCTGGCGACCTGGCAGTAACCGAACTGGTTGGCCCGCGGCAGCAGAACCTCCTGGAGGATCTTGCAGCATTCGCGCGAGTCGGACTCCGAGGAGTTGTCCCCGTCGGAAAAGTGAAACAGGTACGAGTTCCACTCGTCCGAGTTGTAGTGCTTGTCCAGCAGCTCGCGACAGCACCTGAAGGCGCTCGAGATCTTCGTCCCCCCATCCTCACGCAAGTGGAAGAACGTCTCGCGATCGACCTCCTGCGCGTGCACGTCGTGCACGATGTAGCGGCTGTCGATACCGTCGTAGTTGCGTCGCAGCCAGGCGTCAATCCAGAACGCCTCCAGCCGCACCAGCTCCTTCTGCTCGTAACCCATCGAGCCCGAGACGTCCATCATGTAGACGATCACGGCGTTGGAGTCGGGCTTCCTGACCGGCTTCCAACTGCGATAGAGCTTGTCGCCACGCTCGAAGATGATCGTCGGATTGTCCGGGTCGTAGGCCCCGGACATGATCATCCGCCGCAGGGCCCGGCGAAAGGTACGCTTGAAATGCCGCAGTGATTCCGGGCCGCTCTGGCGGATACTGCTGTACTTGTCCTTGATGGTGGTGATGCTGTGCTGGCCCTTGGGCTCGATGCGGGGCAGTTGCAGCTCCTCGCCGAGGATGTCGGCCAGCTCGTCGAGCGTGACGTCGACTTCGAGGATGTGCTGGCCGGGATCGGTTCCGCCCATCCCACTCTGGCCTTCACCGTCGCCGACCGCCTGTCCGGGCTCGCCTTCGCCCTGCCCGACGCCCTGGTCGCTGTTGTCGCCGTAGCGAAAGCGCGGCAGATCGATCCCGTGCACCGGGATGCTGACGAGGTGTTTGCCCTCCTTGCCGATCAGCTCGCCGCGCGTCAGGAATTTGCGCAGGTCCTTGCGGATCTTCCCCTTGACGATCTGGCGGAAGCGCTGGTGGTCTTTGTTGATGCGCAGAACCATCTCATCACAGCTCTGGTGGCACAGGCGTCTCGCCTGTGTCCTGACCGGCGGGACACCGGTGCCACGGTCTACTCCGACTGCTTCGCGTCGCCGCGGGCGAAGATGCTGGCGACGTAGTTCAGCACGTCGGTGGCGCTGGTCTCATTATAGCCGAAGAACTTGATCAGCCGCTGCTTGACCACGTCGATCTTGGCCTGCGTCTCGTCGTCGATGACGCCCGAGACCACGTTCTTCAGCTTGATCGTGTCGCGCGAGTCCTCGAACAGCTTGAGTTCGAGGGCCTTCTGCAACCGCGCGTTGGTGTGGTAGTCGAACTTCTTCCCGTCCAGCGACAACGCGCCGATGTAGTTCATGATCTCCTGGCGGAAATCGTCCTTGCGGCTCTCGGGAATGTCGATCTTCTCCTCGATCGCCCGCATCAGCCGCTCGTCCGGCTCCTCGTCCCGCCCGGTGTACTTGTTGCGAACCTTCTCGTGCTGCGTGTAGGCCCGCACGTTTTCGATGTAATTGGCACACAGCCGCGTGATCGCATCCTCGTCGGCCGAGATCGCCCGCTGCACCTCGGTCTTGAGGATGTCTTCGTATTCCTCGCGCACCACCGAGAGCAGCTCCTTGTAGCGCTTCTTGATCTCCTCGTCCGTAATCAGCGAGTGGTGGCTCAGTCCGGACTCCAGCTCGTTCATCACCATGAACGGGTTGATGCAGCGTTCGAGCTGGGCCTGCTCACCGACCAGCGAGTTCGAGATCTTGTCCTGGATGTAGCGCGGGCTGATCCCCAACATGCCTTCACGCGTCGCTTCCTCGCGCAGCTCCTTGACCGAGTCCTCGGTGAAGCCGGGAATGCTGCGCCCGTCGTATAGCTTGAGCTTCTGGAGCAGCGTCAGCCCGGCCTTCTTGGGCTCTTGCAGCCGCGTCAGCACCGCCCACATCGCCGCCATCTCGATCGTGTGCGGCGCGATGTGGAGCCCGCGCACCTTCTCCTTGCTGAAGTCCTTCTCGTAGATCTTGATCTCGTCGGTCAGCCGGATGTTGTAGGGCACGTCGATCTTGATCGTGCGGTCGCGGAAGGCTTCCATCAGGTCGTTCGACTGGAGCTTCTTGTACTCCGGCTCGTTCGTATGCCCGATGATGACCTCGTCGATATCGGTTTGAGCGAACTTCTTGGGCTTGATCGTGTGCTCCTGCGAGGCCCCCAGCAGGTCGTACAAGAACGCCACGTCCAGCTTCAGCACTTCGATGAACTCGCACAGCCCGCGGTTGGCGATGTTCAGCTCGCCGTCGAAGTTGAACGCCCGCGGGTCGGAGTCCGAGCCGTACTGGGCGATCTTGCGATAGTTGATGTCGCCGGTCAGCTCGGTCGAGTCCTGGTTCTTCTCGTCCTTGGGCTGGAACGTGCCCACCCCGATCCGGTCCTTCTCCGACAGCACGATCCGCCGTACCACCACGTGCTCGAGCACCTTGCGCCAGTCGCCGTCGTACTTGATCAAGAAGTCCTCAAACGTCTTGCGGCAGAACGGGTCGAGATCGCCCTCCACGCGAATCTGCTGGTCGGGCGGCATGTCGGCGTTGATCTGTCCCAGAATGTCGCGCCGCGCCGCCCGCGGGACCAGCCGGAACGGCTCTTCGTGCATCGGGCAGGGTTGCTGCTCCCCGTCCACCTTCCACGAGAACGTGTACAGCGCGCCTTCGTCGAGCTGG
Organism: uncultured Planctomycetales bacterium; assembly: GCA_964508075.1. Classification (GTDB taxonomy): domain Bacteria; phylum Planctomycetota; class Phycisphaerae; order UBA1845; family Fen-1342; genus JALSRY01. Next base: position 17,597 of record CAZDTB010000018.1, on the reverse strand, counting down.
CTGTAGTACTCCAACCCCTTCTTCAGCAGCCGTGCGATCGTGCTCTTGCTCGAGCCCACCGGCCCGTGCAGCAACAGGATTCGGCGATCCGTTCCGTAGCCCTGTGCGGCTGACTTGAACGTCTCCACCAGGCGCATCAGGGCGACATCCAGCCCGAAGACTGCGTCGGCACCGTCCTCGAAGGGGTCGTCGAAGAACTTGTAATGCACGACTTCCTGCTTGTGTGCCGTGTAGCGGTCCGTTCCGAAGTGCAGGATCATGTCGTAAACGCGCTGGAACGCGTTGCGGAGCAGGCGCGGGTTGGCGATCACGAGATCGAGGTAGTCGAAGAACGAGCCTTCCCAGTGCTGCTGCTTGAACCTCTCAGTGTCGAGATGCTCGTCGATGGCCGCGAGAATGCCGTCGCGCTTGGACATCACAAGACTCCATAACTTCTTTCACGCTCGCCTCTTAGGCGGCGCTCCGAACCGCGCCCGTACCCCGTTACCGGTCGTGCGGGAACTCGTCGCTCGCCGCACTGGATGCTAGAACAGCCGATAACCGGAGTCAATCGCGCCAATTCCCACTGTTCGTAGAGCATATCGACCGTTCTTTCGCCACCCTTCCTAAATTATAGGTCGAAAAATGGCTCTCCGCCGCGCCGGGCAGGCACGACATTACGGCGTGGCCGCCGACCCGACCCGCTCGCTGCCGCACTCCGGGCAGCGCAGGATCGTCCCGGTCTGCTCCGGCACGAACTGATGCCCACACTGGCGGCACTGCCACATCACTTGGCACGCCAGCTCCCGGCACTCCGGACACCGCATCGGAAACGTCTGATCATACTGTACCCGGACTATCGCCGTGTGGCCGCACAGAACGCACCGCACCCGAACCGGATAACGCTCGCCCTGATCGGCCTGCCCCGGCGGCTTGAGCAGCTGATAGAGCGCAAACGCGCCCATGATCAGCGCCGCTCCGAACACTCCGAGCAGCACGCGTCGCCGAAACTGTCGCCGCGCGTACGCCCCGACCGACACATCCTTGTCGGCCCCACGGCCGAAGCGCCCCTCCTTAAAGTCCAGCGGCCTGCTCGTTCTTGCCATGACGCTCGACATTATAAGCCGATCGCACCGCGTCGGCTGCCACCGTCTCGCCCCGGATCAGCCGCCAGCGCCGAAGACCGAGCGGATGACGTCGCCCCTTCGGGTTGCTGCTGGCTGGTGGGTCTCGGCGGAGTGTGGTAGGTTTCTCCTGGGAACAACCGCGCATGGCCACGCTTCGCGAGACCGTGCAACCTGGAGGGGTCTGCTCGGAGGAAACCCGCCATGAAGGACCTGCCGGAGGTGAGTCTTAGTTTCGCTCCGCTGACGCGTATGGTCTGCGGGGGCATTCCGGGCAATCTTCTGTTGACTGGGATTGAGCTGAGGGTGTTCTCGCACCTGAGTGCGCCGATGTCGGCCGAGTCGCTGGCACGCGAGATGGGGACGCACGTCGGCAACACGCGCGCGTTTCTGGACGCGCTGGCGGCCAACGACTTGCTCGACAAGAGCAAGGGAGAGTACCGAAACGCGCCGCTGGCGGAGATGTTCCTGGTAGAGCGTAAGCCAACGTATATCGGGGAAGCGTTGGCGCGTGATGTCGAGTGGATCCGTCCGGGCCTGGAAGGCATGGCCGCGCTGGTCAGGGACGGGCCGCCCGCACCGGGGCCGGGCCACTCAATCTCATGGGCGCGGGAAGCTGAGATCCAGGCCAACGCCCAGCGCGCCGGCCGCGCGCAGCAGGCGGTTGCGATCGTGAGCAAGCTGCCGGAGTTTTCCCAGATGAAGAAGATGCTGGACCTGGGTGGCGCGGCCGGGCTGATCGGCATCGCCATCGTCGCGGCGCATCCAACGATGATCGGCGTGATTTTCGACCGCCCCGGCGTCGTCGAGGTCGCCCAACGCTTCATCCGCGAATACGAGTTGGAGCAGCGCGTGACCGCGTTGGGTGGCGATTACTGGGCGGACCCGATCGGGGACGAGTACGATCTGGTCTGGACCAGTTATACGCTGCCCCACGACAACCTCGAGCCGATCATCCGCAAGATCCACGCGGCCCTCAGCCCCGGCGGCGTCTACGTCAGCCTGGCCGAAGGACTCACGCACGAGCGCACCCGGCCCACGTTTCTAATCAACGCGATGCTGGCAACCAGCCTGACCAGCCAGGAGACGATGTACGAAGAGGGCGAGATCGCCCAGGCGATGCGGCGCGCGGGGTTCCGGTCGGTGGACAGCCACGTGGCGGAATCCCCGCAATTCTACGGCCCGGCGGTGGTCGATATCGCGCGCAAGTAGCACCGGTCGAGAGCGGACGGCCAATCGGGATTGAGGGATCGCGGGATCAAGCGATCGAGAGTCGAGTTGCTGCCTGCTGGTGGGTTTTGGCGGGGAGGTGCCTCAACCACTTCATGCAGCGTCCAGCTTAACAAACTCACGGAGGATTCCTCCGAATTTATCGTCGTCGTTGACGAGCTTTGCAAGGAGCTGCATTTGCTCTTTGTCTCGTGGGGCATCGGTTACACAGTGGAGATGTCCGTACACTGGATCCGAATCTATGTTGGGATCCTGTCGCGGAACGAGCGGTGGATTTACTCTTGAGGTCAGCCCTTCAAATGACAACCAGACAACCCCCGGCAGGTTACCGCCGAGGTGCTCAGAAAAATGGTTTTGATACCGATCGAGGCTCGCCTCGCCCCGGAGCGATTCGTCTTGAAATGTGAATGAGAGCGTCGGATCCTTCTCCTTGAACGCCCTCCAGTGAACGATCCGGCGTTTCATGTGGTCCGGAAGGCCTACGCGCCGCAAGAACCGATCGCTCGCCTGGAACGGAGTCAAGGACGGTGGATCAGCCATGCGATCGCGCCCCGAATGGGTTCAATCTGATGAATCCTGCACTCTTCCTCCGTTCGGCGCATTCGCTCGTCGATTGAAACGATGCCGATGGTGATGCCGTCTGCGTGAAACTCGAACGATACTTGCCGTTTCGAAGGGCGGCAATGGGCGACGAGTGTAATCATATCTTGCTCGTCCTCGAACGCTGCAACGCGAGTACCCGGCTTATTCGCAAGTTCAAGCCCAACGCCGTCAGTGAACTTCTTGCAGAGTTCGGCAGCGGATGATTGGCGCATACGAACGCCAAGATCGCCAAGATCGTCGCGGATTTGTCGGAGAAATCGCACTTCGGCGTTGCTCAGGAACACTCCGGTGGCATTCGGCGGATCCGGCGGGAGTGTTCCCAGTTGAGTTGGAAGGAAGACCATCGATACCCAAACGGCGAAGTTCGACGCCGCAGCATCCGCCGGCACGTCTTCCGCATTGGACGGCCCCCGGCGATAGTCTTCTTGCACCCTCGGCCATGCGTCGTCCGGCGGCTGAGTATCAGTACCGCCGTAGCACGTCCCATCGGCATTACTGGGTTTCAACAAGAGCTGGTTAGGCATCGGCCACCTTCTTCAACTTCCATTCCAGCTTTGCGTGATCCGAAATCAGCTTGAGGAAGAAACCTTGGAGGTAATCGTGGATATCTTCAAGCGCCTGTTGTGCGTTCAGCGACCCCGCGAGCCGGATTCCAGCCGCGGTCGTGAGTCGATATCCTTCGTGTACACTGTCGCCGAGTTTAGCTGTAACTTGTTCCAGGGCAAAGCGGACGTCGACGCGCTCGCGCTCGCTCCAACCAGCCTCCAGCTTGCGAATCTGGCGAGCGCCATCCATCAGGCTCAGATGCGCTTTCTCGGAGAAGTACGTGCTCACCACGGACGCGGGATCGCTTGCCGGCAGGAAGTTCACGTATGACATGTTAACGACGGCAACTCCCGGGAACGCGTCGTCGCCTAATCCCTCCGCAAATGCCTCGACAGTTTTCCAGAGTGCATCGCGCAGGGCGGGATATCGAGGGTACTCCGTCTCAGACAACCCGGGCTGCTTGACCCACCTCGCAACGACCACTTTTGGATGCACGCTGACTGTCAAATCGGCGCTGTGACCGCCGTACACGGCCCCTGGGAGGGAACTGGGTCCGAACTCTGCCGGACTCAGCCCGAATCCCGGAGCCATTTCAAGCTGTTGCGGCGCGCTAACCGTCGAAAACTCCGGTTCAAGGCGTTTTTTTATCGAATTGACGACATCGTAGCTGACAGAAACCGCTTCAGATAAGCTCGCGCGCGTTGCTGCCTCCATAAGAGGCAGATTGTCGAAGTCTAGGCGGGTTTTCTGGGTGGATGTTGAGTTCATTTTGCCAAGTCGCTGACTCGAACAGAGGTTTCGATCATGGGCTGCTCCATCTCACTCTATTCTACGCAAGTTCAGCACGCAAGTTCGGAGTGACGTTTTCGGGCAGTGCGGGTGTGCGCGACGCATGATACGTTTCCCCGGCCGTGCGGATGGCTGTGTGCCACTCCTCTCGAGCAGCGTTTGGCAGGCGCCCGTGCCGCCATCGGCGAGCACCAATCTCGATGGACGGGTCGGCGAATAGGAACGGTGCGTCAAGACACACCCTGCAATGTGAAGGCGGACTCGACTGCTCGGGGACGCTCTCCGCGCTACTGAGCGAAGTACCTCACGTTCGGCAACAACTCTGCCGCGCGGTGGAAGACGATCTCGTTGAAGGTCATTCGCCGGTAGATCAGGGCGGCGTGCTGGATCCAGGACGGGGTGGCCTTGATGCGGTGACGGTCTTGGCCGAGGTCGCGGCGGAGGCGGGGGAGGGCGGGGGGGACGGGGAAATCGGTGCCGAAGAGGAGCTTGGCGTGTAAGTCCTGGCGGCGGGCGAGGCGGCGGAGGAAGCCGACCTTGCCCCAGCTCGTCAGGGCCGAGATGTCGGCGTAGAGCGGGGCGTCGGCGAACTCGCCGAGCAACGCCTCGACCAGGGTCGCGTGTGATCGGCGTTCGCCGAACGGCGTTACCGGCGTCGCGACGTGCGCGACGATCGTGATCGGCATGGCGTCTTCGGCGCGCAGCTTGCGCAGAACCTCCAGCAAACCGGAGACCGGGCGGTATTCGCGGTGCTGCGTGCTGAGCGTGAATTCGCTGCTGTAGTGCACCAGGATCGGCAGGCCCAGCCGCGCGCAGCAGCGCAGCACGTCGAGCGTGCGCGGGTCGGCGACGTCGATGTTCTGGTGTAGTGGAATCCACTTCAGCAGGCAGGCACCGCGCGCGAACACCTCCTCCACGCACGCCACCGCGTTCTCGCGGTAGGGATGCACCGACGCACCGAACAGGTAACACTCGGGATGTCGCCGACACGCGTCGTGGATGAAGCTGTTCGAAGTATAGATGTCGCTGCCGAGCTGGCGGCGCGTCTCGGGCAGCGGCGGTCGGCGGCCGTCGTCATCGTGATAGGCGTCGAACGCCAGCAGCACGATCCGCTCGACTGGCCCCTCGGGCGCATGATGCGTCTCGTAGAACCGCTCCAGAAACTCATCGAGCTCCGGTCCGGCCTCCAGACGCGCGTCGAGCCCGAAGAACCGCTTCACGATCCGCCACGTCGGCCGCCGCAACGCCCGCGGCGAGACGCACGAGTCCAGCGTTGGCTGGCCGTTCTCTTCCGCGGGCTCGAACGAGAAACGCTCGCGCGGATGAGACTCGCGTCGTGTGAACGTGTAGTGGCAATGGATGTCGATGATCATCGCCGGTCTGCGTCGTGGCCGTCCTCTTCGGGCGGCGGCTGCGGCTCCTTTTCTGCCCACGCCGCCAGATCATCCGCCAGGCTCACCGGTGCGGGATGGCTCGCTCGTAGGGTTCCCGTTGTCCGGCGGGTTCGGGCGGCCGACCGGCGCAGCAGCATCCAGATCACGAGCAGGGCCAGCGTGACGGCTACGACCATTCCGACGATGCCCCTCGAAATGGGACGCCTACTCGGGGGTGCGGCAGTCTGAGACACGAGCATGGGCCCGTGCCCGACCAACAGTGCCGCCTGCCGAACCTGCCTCGTCCCGCTATGGTACTGTCGGATCAGCACGAAGTAACCCGTCACGCGAATCGTGGCGCCGATCGGGATATCGCTGGCGTCGTCCGTCAGGATCAGCGTGGCGGCAATCGGCTGGTCTGCCCGCCACAGTTCCAGTTGCCAGACGGCACCGAGGTGTCGGTGCTGCTCCTGCTCGAAGCGCCACGCCTTGTTTCGACCGACGATCCCCTCGATGGTGACCGGCAACCCGCGGAAGTCGGCCGGCCGCTCGAGCAGCGTGGTCCAATCGTCGATTGAGACCGCTTCGCGCGCCTGGCCAGGCGAACCACTCATGGTCTTGACGTGTTCGAGGACGGCGTGAAAGCCGGGTTGCGAGAAACTGAACGAGAAGTCCTCGACCCCCGACAGTACCGCCCGCACTTCCTCGGGCAGTTCCTCCGCCGGCCGCGAGCTCTGCGCGGATGCACTAAGAGTCGACAGCGCAGCCGCAAGAAGCGAAAGCGCCGGCCAAATCAACGGTCGAGTTGCGTGTTCGACGGGGCGCAAGGAACCGACCCCTGGAGAACCCTTACACGCTCGAATCCTTGGATCCTCGAATCCTTGCACCCTCGAATCCTTGGACCCTCGAATCCTCGGATCCTCTCTAGTAATCCCCTTCCTCGTCCCACGGATACGACGGCGCCGAGGTCGTCGGCGCTGAGCTCGTCGCGGTGGGTGGCGGCTCCTCCGCCGGCTGGAGATCGGCGGGTGTTGCCATCCGCCACCTCCCGAGCTCCTGGAAAACCACGATCGCGATTTTCCGCCGCTTCTCGCCCCGCCGGGCCTCGTGCTCCGGGCTGAGCTCCACCTCGAAAACCGCCCGCCAGGCCGGTGATGGAAACTGCGGCGAGTCGACCGGCTCAATCGCCTCGACCGTCACCGCTTTCGTCGCCTCGCAGATCCCCTCGAACCGCTCGCGCGTCTCGGGCGTATGCGCCCGGCTGACAAGCCGGCGATAATCCTCGTAGCCGCCCGCCAGCCAGGCTCCCAGGAATTGATCCAGGAAAGCGCTGACCTCGGGGTACGCTGCGCGGAGCTCGGCGGGGAACATTAACGCCGGCGGTGGCGGCGGCGTTTGCTCCATCGGCGTGGGTGGCTCGGACTGCCCGGCGGGGCTCGGACTCTCGCCGCCGTCGCAGCCGAACAGCAGTCCGCCCAGGATTCCGACGGCGATCCAGCAGGGCAGCGATCGGCGAACTACATGTGTGGCACGTCTTCCAGGAGACTCGTTCATGACGACGATGCTAACGCAGGTGCGAGCCCGTGGCTAACCACGCCGGGCAAACCGAACTGCTTGCCTGAGCCGGTCAACCGCTTCGCCCGGCGCTGCTTCCAGCCCGTCGAAGTCGATCGGCGCAATCCCCGCCTGCGCCGCGGCCGAGACGACGCGCACCAGCTCGCCCGCCTGCCGGACAAACGGATACCACAGTGGCAGGACCAGCCCGAAGGACTCGAGCCGCCGCCCGGTCACCGGATCGAGGAAGTCTTTTTCAAACTGGATCTCGCCCAGCGGCGACTTCAACGATCGAAACACCGGCACGAAAATGCGGGCCGACAGGTTCGCGAAGGCGGTCGCCGCTTTGGCCCAGAGATCGTTACGGGACCAGCGGTCAGCCAGCAGGTACCATTGACGCTCGCCATGCGATTCCGCCAACCGTTCGAGCCAGGTGAGCGAATCGCGGCGGCGAGCGTCGAGATAGGCTCGCAAGACACGGTCCTCTGTCACCTTGCCGACGCCGTCATAGCCCTCGGGATCGGCGATCATCCGCTCGGCGTGGACCCGCAGCGACCGTGCCGCCTGATCCGGGTCCACACCCGCCACCGTCGCCGTCTGTCGACAGGCCGGGCAGAAGCAGATGTCGAACAGTTGCCGAAGCAGCGGATTCCAGGAGAATTGCCGGGCTGGTCGGCGATCGATTGCCAGGTCGGGCATCCAGTCGACCAGTTGAAAGCCGGCCGGCTGGTACCGGGTGAGGTCAGCCAGCGTGCCGCGCAGCAGCTCGCGTACGTCGGGGTTGAGCACGCAGGCACCGGCGGCGGCGTTCTCGTCTCCCCAGGCGTTGCGTGGGCGCAGATGAGGCTCGTGCTCCAGCAAGCTCGTCACCGCCCGGAGGTCCACACGGAACACCAGCCTGACACTTCGGCTGCCGGCGTACTCGCCAAGCTTCCCCAGCCCGTCCGGTTTGCCGACCCAGCGGGCAGGGCGCGGCTTCAACGGCCCGCCTATGTAGCAGCCGCGATCAGGTGGAAAGTGCCAGCCGCCCTCGGTCACGAACGTGTGCGGCGGGTGGGCGGGGCTGAGCCGGAACTGCTCGATCGGGCCGGTGACGACCGGCACGGTCAGATGATCCAAGGGGGCCTCGCCGAGCACCCGGTCCAGCATCGTGCCGGGCTCGGCCCCGGAATCCCAGAGATAGTGAACCAGCCCAAAATCGCTGCCCATCGTGCTCCGGCCCTCCCGCGAAGGTGGCTCTGAAAGACCGCCGACCACTCCTGCGAGGGTAGCCGATTCGTCGCAAGTCGGCTAGCATCGCGGGCGGATCCTTTCGGGAGTCTGAGCGGTGCCGCTCGAGACCGAACAGTACACGCGTCACTGCCCGGGTGAAGAGGCCACCCGCATCTCCGACGCCGTCTGTCTGGGACGCCGCCGGGCAAATTTCCACAAATGCGCCGGCTGTCAGTTCAACGACGACGAGCACGGCACGGCTTCCTTCGAGGCAACCATCGTTGGGCAGCGTCCCAAGCCAGCGCTCGGCATCATTGCCGAGAACGAGGCCAGAATGATCCAGCGGGTGTTCAAAGCCTACGACGTGCGCGCGACGGTCCCCGAGCCGCTCAACGAGGACGTCGCGTGGCGGATCGGCAACGCGACCGCCCAGTTCCTGCGCACCTCGCTCAGCGGGTACGACCGCAGTGATCCCGAGATGAACAAGCTGATCGTCGGCCGCGACATGCGCACCCACAGCCCCGCCCTGAGTCGGGCCTTCATCGAAGGCGTGCTCGCCACCGGCACCGCCGTCATCGACATCGGCATGATCGATACCTCACAGATCGCTTTCGCGACGAACCACCTGAAGTGTTGCGGCGGCGTACAGACCACCGCCAGCCACAACCCGGCCAAGTACAACGGCTTCAAGATCTCGGGTCCGGGCGGCAAGCCGATCGGGGCCGACTCCGGCCTGCGGGAAATCGCGCGCATCGCGGCGGCGATCTCGCAGCACCGCGTCGAGCAGCGCGAGAACGTCGAATCCGTGGACCTTTCCGAACCGTATCGAGCGTACCTGCACAAGTTCCTGTGCGAGCCCCGGCCTCTGAAGGTCGTCATCGATGCCTCGAACGGGATGGCCGGGCGCTGGTTCCCAATCCTTTTCGACGGCGTGCCCAACCTCGAAATCACCCGGCTCAACTTCGAGCACGACGGCTCCTTTGTCCACCCGCCGAACCCGCTCGTGCCAGCTAACCTCGAGCAGCTCCGCAGCGCCGTCCGCGAATACGCGGCCGACTTCGGGGCCTGCTTCGACGGCGATGCCGACCGCTGCATGTTCGTCGACGAGCACGCCAAGATCGTCGGCTGCGACCTGCTGACCGCCCTGCTGGCCGGCGAGTACCTCCGCGATAACCCCGGCGCCACCGTGGTCTACGACCTGCGTTCCAGCCGCATCGTCGCCGAGACGATCAAGCAGCTCGGCGGGGTGCCGCGGCGGCAGCGCGTCGGCCACGTGTATATGAAACGCGCCTTGGCCGAGAGCAACGGGATCTTCGGCGGCGAGCTCAGTGGGCACTTCTACTTCCGCGACTTCTGGTACTGCGATTCCGGCATGCTGGCCTTCATCGCCGTCCTTAACGTGCTCACCCGCACCGGCCGGTCGCTCTCGGCGCTGCTCCGCCCGTTCGAGAAATACGCCTCCAGCGGCGAACGCAACTTCATCAACGACGACAAGGAAGGCACCTTCAAACGTCTGGAGCAGAAATACGACGACGCCGAGATCGATCACCTCGATGGGGTCACGATCCAGTACGACCGCTGGTGGTTCAACGTGCGACCCTCCAACACCGAGCCGGTCCTGCGCCTCAACCTCGAGGCCGAGACCGACGAGATGGTCAACGAGAGACTCGCCGAGCTCACCCCTCTGCTCGGCGAGCCCGCCGTGGAGCATTAACCCCCGTGCAGACCATCGCCCCCGAAGCCGATTTCGTCCATGGCTTCCTCGACAGCGGCGTAGAACTCGCCGTCGATCGGCTGCCGCAGCGCAGCACCGTCGCGCTGTGCTTTCGCATGTTGACCGGCGTCGTCGACGACCCGCCGGATCTGACCGGCATCGCTTCGATCGTCGAGCGGACGCTCTCAAAAGGTACGCAAAACTATCGGGGGCAGGAGCTGGCCGATGCGTTCGACGCGCTCGGGGCCGAGTGGGGTGGGATCAGCGGTCGCCAGTCGACGCTGCTGCGCGTAGTGTGTTTGCCGGAATTCGTCCTCGAGGTCGTGGAGCTGGTGGCCGAGGTGTTCTGCCGCCCGACCTTTCCCGAAGACGTCTGTGAGGTCGCGGTCCAGCTCGCCCAGGAAGAGCTGCGGCACATGGAGGACGACCCACACGAGCTGCTGCGGACTGACGTGCAACGCCTCACGCTCGGGCCCGTCTATGGGCGCAACCCCGCCGGCGAGCCCGAGTCGCTGACGCGGATCACGCCGGAAGAGGTTCACACCCATTGGCGGCGGAACTATCACGCCGGCCGACTCCAGGTCGCCGTCGCCGGTCCCGTCGATGCCGACGCGCTGAGCGAGAAGGTCGACGCATCCTTCCGCGGCCTCGGCAACTCCGCCCGGAGCGGTCGCGAAGTGGCCGACTACGCCTTCGCACGCGGCCGCCACCACCGCCAGAAAGACCTCAAGCAGCAGTACATCGGGATCACGCTCCCAGGAGCCCCCAAGGACCACCCCGATTATCCGGTCGAGCAGGTTCTGATCGGCGTGCTGGCCGGCGGGATGAGCGGCCGCCTCTTCACCGAGGTTCGCGAGAAGCAGGGGCTGGTCTACTGGGTCGGCGCCTGGCACGAACAGCCCCGCGGCCGCGGCGTCATCCACCTCGGCGCCAGCAGCACGCCTGACAACTGCGAGAAAACCTACCAGACGCTCTTGCGCGAGCTGGAGCGCATTGCCGAAGACCTGACCGACGAGGAAACGACCCGCGCCCGCAACGGCCTGATCGCGCATCTGGAGACTGAAGACGATCTGACCCGCGCCCGCGCCGCCGGCCTGAGCGACGATCTCTTCCATTTTTCCCGTCCGATTGGCCTGGCCCCGAAGCTGGAGGCGCTCCGCGCCGTTGAGACGGCTGACGTGGAATCCTGCGCCAAGCGCCTTCCGCGCGATCAGATCTGCGTGGCGACCGTCGGGCCGCGCGCACTGTAAATCAGACGATTGGCATTGCGCACCCCGGCAACTAGTGGGCAGGCCAGCGGGGGCTCGAGCGCTGCGGGTCGGCTCATCGACCCGGTAATCCTGCCGACATCTGGCGCGACAACCGCAATTCACGGCGGTGAAGGGTTGCCCTCACTGCTGGGGCTGGTAGCATCGCAACCGAATCAAGGTGTATCTGAGGCGCGTCGGGATGGGCAAATGGAACGGTCACGCAAGACGATGTGGCGCCGACTGATGATCGGCGCGCTGACGCTGCCGTTGCTGAGCATGTCCTGTGTCGATATCGCGCAGCGCGCGCTCATCAACGGCTTCTTTGATGCCGCCACGCCGCTGCTGGTCGAGCAGTGGGAAGAATGTCTGACCGAGGCTTGGCAAGGCGAAGAGCAGGGGTAGACGAGTAATCGAGGACTTGTCACAGTCAGAGCGCCTCGGGAGCTTGACGACAGGGATGGGCGGGCCGCATCCCGGGGGTCGGGCTATTCGCTGGGTCGGCGGCGGGCGTCTGCTTTGCCTGGAATGACAACCGAGGCGTCTAGGGCTAGAATGTTTAACCTGCTGCGCCGGCAGGTAGTTGCGGTCCGTTTGCAGCGGGCGGCCTGGGCGCGAGTGTTACCGCCGCTTTCCATCGAACTGCCGGCATATCGCCGGGCGGAAGTCTGCCGATCGGGATGCAGGCCAGGCGCGGGGGAGCGGGGCCACGGCGCTGGCGAGGTGCGTCAACTTGTTGAACAGTAAGAGCTTATGGTTGCCGCGCTGCACGGCTCGTCAGCATTCGGGCCCGTTGCTTGCGGTCGCTCTCGGCCTGGCCGCCTGGTTGACGGTCTGCGCGGGTTGTGCCGTGCCGCAGCCCCGGGGGGAGGGCAAACTCCAGCGCGTAATCGAGCCGACGACCGAGCGTGGATACTGGCTTTACCTTCCGAAGGAATACGTCGCCGGCAGTGCCCAAGAGCTCCGGGCCCGGCGCTGGCCGCTCGTGGTGACCTTCCACGGCATGAAGCCGTTCGACAGCGCCCGTCCGCAAGCCCGCGAATGGCAGCAGGAAGCGGACCGGTATGGCTACGTCGTCGTCGCGCCGGAACTGCGGGCGTTTCACGTGTTTGGCCAGTTCCCGCTGCGGAAGATCAACGCAGCATTCAGCTCGGACGAGCAGGCCACCCTGGCGATTCTCGACCACGTTCTCCGCACCACGCGGGCCGATCCGGGCAACGTGCTCTCGACCAGCTGGTCGTCCGGGGGGTACATGGCCCACTACATGCTGAACCGGCATCCGGATCGCTTTACCTGCCTGGCGGTGCGCCAGTCGAACTTCTCAGCGACCATGCTCAATCCGGAAATCGCCAAGCGGTCGATCTATCACCCCATTCTGATTCTTTACACGCAGAACGACTTCGGAATCTGCAAACGCGAATCGCAAGAGGCCGTGCAGTGGTACACCGCGCACGGTTACAAGAACAAGTATTGGTCCGTCATCAGGAATGAGGGGCACGAGCGCACGCCGGACCTGGCCGCGGAATTCTTCGCGCGTGTGGCCGGGGTGGAGGCGAACAGCCCGCCCCCGGACCTGGTCAGCCGACAGGCGATCGATGGCAACGCCGAAGGGATCGCGTTCTTGTCGGGTGAAGCGGGCAGCTTCGAGTCGCCGCCCACGCCACGCCTCGCGTCTCGGCAGGGGGCACGGGCTGGCCGGCAGACTCCGGCGCCCAATACCCTCTGGTCGCCGACGGCTCGCGCGGAAGACGATGCCTCGCTGGACAGCGCCGATGTCCCGACTCCGCCCCGGCGAACCGGGGCCGTCCCGCGGCGCGACATTCGGCGCAACCCGCTGAAGATTCGCGTCTCGTCGGCGATCGGCATCGAGCCACTGCACCTCGCGTTCTCGGTGGAGTGCCCGGCGAGTTGGCACGAGTCGGCCGACTTCCTCTGGACACTGGACGGACAGCCGATCGGAAAGGGCGTAAGCGGGCAGAAAACACTGGCGACCGCGGGCGAGCACACGCTCGGCGTGCTGGTGGTTACGGCGCAGGGCGAGGAGCATCGCGCCACGCGAACGATTCGCGTGCTGCCCCGGCTCGAGTCGACCGGCTCCTCGGTGCGTTGAGGCGCCTGCCCGCCTTTCAATTGCCATGGGTGAAACGAACGAGAATGTCTGGGCTCCGTGGCGGATGGAATACATCGCCGGGCTTGAGGAGCAGCGCGACAAGGGGGGCTGCTTTCTGTGCCGATACCGCGATACGCCCGAGGATGACGGGCGGAACCATGTGCTCTGGCGGTCAGAGCGGACGCTGACGGTGCTGAACCGGTTCCCGTATACGAACGGCCATCTCCTGCTGGCACCCACGGCTCACTGTAGCCAGCCGGAGGAGTTGTCCGACGAAGTGCTGGTGGAGCTGACGCTGCGCATCCGCGACGCCAAGCGGGTTTTGGAGCGTGCCCTGAGTGCCCAGGGCTTCAATATCGGCATGAACCTGGGCCGTTGCGCCGGTGCCGGCTTGCCCGATCACGTTCATTGGCACATCGTCCCGCGCTGGGATGGGGATACGAACTTCATGGCGGTCACCGGGCAGGTGCGCGTGATTCCGGAAACGCTCCAGGCGGTGGCGGAAAGGTTCCGCGCCGCGGCTGCTGAAGCCGGCTTGCCAAACCCGTAATCGATGTTGACGTGCGCGAGAGGGCTCAGAGAGGAGATCGGTTGGCGCAGGTCTCGGGCCTCGGGCGCTTGACCGGCAGTTTCTTCGGCGTGGTCGGCGAGACCCGCTCTGCTGGGGAGGAATGCCGGGCGGTGACCCGCGACGGACGGGATTCGTGAACGGGCGCGGATGTCTGCGTTGGCCGGTAGTGTCGATACGCAATGAAGCCGGCCAGGATGACCACCGCGATTGCCAACAGCACCCACTGAATCACGTGGACGTAGGTTCTTAGCAGGGGGACCAGGTTGGCGAACCAGAAGCCCAGCCAGACGAAGAGCGGGATGCTGACGACGGCGCCGGCCAGGTCCGCCAGCAGGAAACGCCAGAAGGGAAAGCGTGTGACGCCGGCGGTGATGCACATCACGGCGCGCACGCCCATGAGGAAGCGGCCAAAGAAGCACATCCACATCCCGTAGCGGTTGAATCGCTGCGTCGTTTTTTCCAGTCGGGTGCGTGTGATTAGCCAGTTGACCCAGCGGTGCTGGCACACCTCCGACCCCCACCGCCCGCCGAGAACGTAGAGAACCACGTCGCCGCACATGATCCCCAGCAGGGCGATGAAGATGGTTCCGGTCCAGGTGGCGAGCCCGGGCTGCTGCGACAGGATCACGCCCGCCGCGATCAGCGGAACATCCTCGGGAATCGGCACGCCGAAGCTGGCGGTCACCAGGACGAGCAACAACACTGGGTAAAACGCGTGTTGCATCCAGCCCTGGAGGTCCCACGACAGCAGCAACATGGCGACAATCAACAGACGCATCAACTGATTCTCTCGGCGTTGTAACCCGCGGAGGTTACGCGAAACGCGCCCATTATTCGAGCGGGTCGCGTCAACGAGCCGAGCGGACCATCCGCGGCTGATTCGGTGAGCGGCTTGGGGCCGCTACGATTTCCGCGTTCGCCGATTGTGCCACATATGTCCGACCGGGGGAGACGCCCTCCGTGAGCGTTTCGTCAGCGCAACAAAAGGGCTGCGCCACCGACACCGTATCGGATCACGTGGTCGGTGAGCGCAGCCGCGAGCACAGGCGTACCTGCGCAGCCCCCTGCCCTTACGGCCCCCCAAAGGCGACACCCCTGTCGCCACAAAGTAATTATAGCCTTGTGCGCTGCGGGGGGCGGGAGAGCTTGGGGCGGTAGTTGCGCGAGTTCTGGAAAGCAGCATCGGTTTCAGACATTACAGAAACGAATGTCGTCGTGCCCGCCCACTCCGCGGGTGCTTGGGTGGCCAGTCACCACGCCGGGACCGGCCGTGCCTGCCGGAGAACTGCTTGAGCCGTATGCATGTGGCCCAGCCGCCCTCGGCTGGGCTCAGGCAGCATGCACGGTCGAGGGCGGCCGTGTTACATTTCAAGGCCTGGAAGCGCTTCCATGAATCGTGTGGGTCAGCTGCGACTGGCGATGGCGGCGGCGAGCGGTTGCACCAGGTGCGGGACGGCACATTCAACAGCATATTGCTCACCCGTCTCGAGCAACTCCCGGTGGACCGTCAGCAAATCCTTGTCGCCCGCGAAGCCCCAGTAACGACGCGCGGTCACGTATACGCTCAACGGCGTTGCCTCGTACTCCCCAGTCCGAATTTCGTACGTCGACGTCCGACCCTTCACCTCCACATACACCTGCTTCTCGCAGTCGTCCGTGAGCCTGACGCCGAGGAACGGCTGGCAATCGATGATCCCCTGGTCTTCGCTGGTCAGGGCCTGAAACAGCGGGTGGTCGGCGAAGAGCGTGTCCGCGACCAGTTCATCGTGATTGCCCCGGTATTCGAGATCGAACCCGAACGCCACTTCCATGTAGTCGTAGTCCAGGTCGCTCAGGCTCAGGTGGTGTGGGGCCTGACGCAGCACCATGCCGGCGAAGTTGCTGACGGCGTCTGCGTCCACGGGCCGGAAGTTCCCGAAACGAAGTGCATTCGTGTCGATCCGGAGGAAGCGCCGCCCGTGTTCCTCGCGGCTCTCTTCATCGAGCACGAGACTCTCGTTCTCCCGACGCCGCAGACGTGTCATCCGCGGGAAAGCCCGGCGGATTTGCTCCATGAAGTGGAGCAATGTCTCGCGGGAGGGGTCCAGATCCAGCTTCAGGAAAAGCCGCGTGTTGACGTAAAACTCGTCGCAGAACGCGCTAAACGACCACATCGGGTACCCTCCGCCGCTCCACCGGGTTGTGGCGCGGCTCAACACCCGGATAATATCCGACCGGTGGCAGTCGGGTAAACCACTTTGCCGGCCGTCTTTGGCCCCGCGGGGCGGGGAAGCGATGAAGAGACCACTCTACGAACAAGCCCTGCAATTGGCTGATGACATTCGCGACTGGCGGCGGAGTCTGCACGCACATCCGGAACTGAGCGGCCGCGAGGAGTGGACCGCCCACTTCATCGCCCAGCGGTTGCGCGAGATGGGATTCGCACCGACAGAGGGAGTCGGCCAGACCTGTGGGCTGACGGCGGATCTGCCGGTCGACGACGAACCCTTCGTCGCCCTGCGGGCCGACATGGACGCCCTGCCGATCGCGGAGGAAACCGGCGTCGATTACGCCTCCACCGATCCGGGTGTCATGCATGCCTGCGGGCACGACGCCCACATGGCCATGCTGCTCGGCGCCGCCCGGCTTCTCCAGCAGCACAAGGAACGGCTGAAGCGCTCGGTGCGATTCATCTTCCAGCCGCGCGAGGAGCTCTATCCCGGCGGGGCACCGGCCATGATTGCCGGCGGAGTGCTCGCAGGCGTCGAGGCGATCTTCGGCATCCACGTCTGCACCAGCCTCCAGATCGGCCAGCTCGGCACACGCGTCGGGCCGTTCATGGCGGCGGTTAACCCGTTCAAGATCGTGGTTCGCGGCCGGGGCGGCCATGCCGCGATGCCCGACCAGTGCATCGACCCGGTCGTCGCCGCGGCCCACGTCATTGTGGCGCTGCAGACGGTCGTCAGCCGCACGATCGCTATTGCCGAACCGGCCATCGTGTCGGTCACGCAACTGCAAGCCGGCACGGCCGACAACATCATCCCCAATGACGTCACGCTCTGCGGAACGATCCGGGCATTCGACGAGCGGGTTCGCACAAGGGTATGCGAGGGGGTGTGTGAACTGGCCGAGGGGGTGGCGCGGGCCCATCGGGCCGGGGCCGAGGTTGACATCTGTCCGGGCTATCCCGTCCAGGTCAATGACGAGGAGACTACGGAGCGGGTCCTCGATGCGGCTCGCACGATCGGAATTGGGCAAGACCGCCTGATTACGCTGGCCCCGCAGGGAGTGGGGGAGGACTTCGCCTATTACTGCCACGAGGTTCCGGGCGCGTTCGCATTTCTCGGAGCGGCTAACGAGGCGAAGGGCTGCACCTATCCGCATCATCATCCGCGCTTCAACATTGATGAAGATGTGCTGCCGCGAGGGGCGGCGTTGCACGCGCAATTCGCCTTGGGATTCGCGCAGCCCTGAGCGCGGGTCATAGTCTGCCGCCTCCAAGGTCTTTCGAGCCCGACATTTCCGGCGATAGGTTAGCCCGGATAATTCACCGCAGAGCACGCAGA
>CAZDTB010000017.1:0-22855 GCA_964508075.1 uncultured Planctomycetales bacterium | reverse complement strand
CCGACCCGGATTCGGCGCGGGCGGCGCCGACCGTCGCACAGGCCACCGCTGCTGGATCGAGCCACAAGGACCGGATCCGCTGGTACACGGTTCGGAAGCGGGATTCGCTGGCCGGCATCGCCCGCCGACACTTGAGTGACCCGGAGCGCTGGCGCGAGATCGCGCAGCTCAACCGGTTGCGCAACGCTCACAAGATCCTCCCGGGGATGCGGATCAAGCTGCCGCTGCTCCGAACGGATACGTAGACCGGTCGCCGAGGACCTGGAAGGCATGCCGCTGAGGTGGTTGACCCTGGTGCTGGTGGTTGTCCTGGTAGCGCTGATGGCGGTAGTGGTGCTGCGCGCCGAGACCACTCGCCTGCACTATGAGCTCTCGCAGTTCGATCGCCGGGCAGCGGTCCTGCGACTGGAACTGATCGAAAAAGAGCTGGAGCTAGAGCGGCTGCGCAACCCGGCCTTGATTCGGGCGAAGTTGGCCGAGCTGCGTTTGGCCGGGCAGGCAGACGAAGCAGGAACCTCCGGCAGTCAGCCGGGCATTCCATGACACCGCGGCAGCAGGAGGGACCGGTGCGGTCGGGGCACCTTCTATTCATCGGCATGGCGGTCCTGCTTCTGGGCGGAGCGTACCGCCTGACGCGGATCGAGCAGACGCAGGGCGAGCGGCTGCGCGGCACGGCCCGACGCCAGCACACCGCGAGCTGGACCATCCCCGCGCAGCGCGGCGGCATCCTCGATTGTCGCGGGCGCGTGCTGGCCGGCACGCTTCGGCGGCCAGCCGTGTTCATGGACCCGACGTTGATCGAGCACCCGCGTGCCGCCGCGGAGAAGGTCGCAGCAGCGCTTGGCCTCGACCCCGTACAGCTGGAAGGGCTGATCCGGGAAGAGCGCGACCGCGAGTTCGTGTGGGTCAAACGCGACGTGACCGACGACCAGCTGAAGGCCTTCAACCGCGTGCGCCGGGAACACCGGCTACGCGGGTTCGTTGTGCGGCATGAGCCCAAGCGGGTGTACCCCTACGGGCGGCTCGCCGCGCAGGTGCTCGGGTTCGTCGGCGCCGAACAAACCGGCCTGGCGGGCATCGAGCAGAGCTTCGACCACGTGCTCAGGGGGGTCGATGGTCGTCGAAGCTCGACGGTCGATGCCCGTCGGCGGCGGGTGCGCAGCGAGGCTGATACGTACGAACCGCCGGCCGACGGTGCCAGCGTGGTCTTGTCGATCGACGCGCACGTACAGCAGCGGGCTAGGTACCATCTGCGCAACGCCTATGAGCAATTCAAGCCGCAGTGGGCCACCGCGGTGGTGATGGATCCGCTGTCGGGCGAAGTGCTGGCGATGGTGACGCTGCCGGACTTCGATCCCGCCGAGCCGATCCCGCCAGGGTTGGATGAGGCCGGGCAGCGGGCCGCGGAGGAGTTGCTACGGAACCGGGCGGTTTCCGACTCGTACGAGCCCGGCAGCATTTTCAAGCCGTTCGTCGCGGCGCCGGCCCTCGGAGCCGGGGTGGTGCGGATTGACGAACCGTTTGTCGTGAACGGCCCGACCCGCCGTTTCGGCGCCCGGACGATCCACGATGTGTATCCATACGGCACGCTCGCGCTGCACCAGGTCATCAGCAAGTCGAGCAACATCGGGATGGGGTTGCTGGGGACGCGCTGCGGAAACGAGCTGTTGCACGGGTTCGTGCGCGGGTTCGGCTTCGGCGAGCAGACCGGGATTCGACTGCCCGGCGAGCACGGCGGGTTGGTGCTGGATTTCGCGCGCTGGACCAGGTATTCGACGCAGTCGATCCCGATCGGGCAGGAGGTGGCCGTCACGCCGATCCAGCTGGTGACCGCCTTCAGCGTGTTCTGCAACGACGGCGTTCTGTACCGCCCGCGGATCGTGCGCGGGGTGATCAGCGCCCGGGGTGAGACCAGCGCGGATAACTCGCGGCCGATCGAGGTACGGCGGGTGCTGGCGGCGGAGATGGCGCGGGAGTTCCGGCTGCGGGCGCTGGTGGAAGTCGTGAACGAGGGGACCGGGAAGCAAGCCCAAATCGCGGACTATCAGGTTTTCGGCAAGACCGGCACCGCGCAGGTAGCGCGGCAGGCGGGTGGCGGCTACGTGCCGGGCGCGTATGTCGGATCGTTCCTGGGCGGTGCGCCGGCGGAACGGCCACGCGTCGCCGTGCTGGTCTCGCTTTACAGACCTTCGCGCGGGAAGTATTACGGCGGGACGGTGGCGGCGCCGACGGTGGCCGCGATCATCGCGGATACGCTGGATTACATGCGCCTGCCCCGCGAACCGCCGGCGGTTGGACGCGCGACAACCACCGGGCACGCCGCGCGGGGCGCGGCGTGGTAGAATGGAGTCCGGCCTTGGTTGAAAGCCTGATGGCAACGCCCGCGAGCAAAAACGTCGAGCGACCGACGCTGGGAGCGTTGCTGGCCGGGATTGTGGACCAAACGCTCCCGGCGAAGCAGCGCGAGCGCGTGGTCACCGGCCTGTTCGACGACTCGCGGCGCGTGCGCCCCGGGGGGGTCTTCGTGGCGATCCGGGGTACCGCGGTAGATGGGCGGCGGTTCGTCGGCGACGCCGTGGCGCGCGGGGCGGCCGTGTTGATCGGCGAGGGCCTTCAACCGGCCCGCGATGCACTGGTGATCAATGTTGGCGACGCCCGCGCCACACTGGCGCGGCTCGCGGCACGCTGGTACGGCCTTGACACGCGGCCGGGCGGTGGGCTCCGAGTGCTCGGCATTACCGGCACGAACGGTAAGACCACAACCGCCCACCTGACGCGCGCGATCTTACAGGCGGGTGGATGGCGCTGCGGCATGCTCGGCACCGTGCAGCACGACTTATGCGCCCGAAGCGTGACCGCCGACCTGACCACGCCCGGACCACTCGAGTTGGCCGAGTACCTGCGACAGTGCGTCGATCACGGGGCGCAGGCGGCGGTAATGGAGGTTTCGAGCCACGCCCTGGATCAGCGCCGGACGGACGGTTTGCGCTTCACCGCCGCCGCGTTCACCAACCTGACCCAGGATCATCTCGATTATCACGGGACGTTCGAGGCCTATCGTGCCGCGAAGGCGCGGCTGTTTGCACAGTTGGATGAGTCGGCGGTGGCGGTGGTCAACGCCGACGATCCGCACCATGAAACACTCCTTTGCGATTGCCGGGCGCGGGTGGTGACGTACGCGCTCGAGCGGGCGGCCGACATTAGCGCGTCGATCGCGCGCGACACGATCGACGGGACGCAGTATCGGGTGCGTTTGGAGGATGCCGAGCTGGTTCTGGAAAGCAGGTTGGTCGGCAGGCACAACGTCTACAACGCGCTGGCGGCGGCGGGGCTGGCGGCCGCGGTGGGAGTGCCGAGCCAGGCGATCGAGCGGGGTCTGAGCGCGGTGGGCCAGATTCCGGGGCGCTTGCAGCGCGTGCCGGGCCTGCCGGGCGCGGAACTGTTCGTGGATTACGCCCACACGCCCGATGCCCTGCGAAACGCTGCCGCGGCGCTCAAGCCGCTGGCCCGCGGCCGGTTGATCGTGGTTTTCGGTTGCGGCGGGGACCGCGATCGGACGAAGCGGCCGTTGATGGCGGCGGTGGCGGCGGAGTACGGCGACCTGCTGGTCGTCACCAGCGACAACCCGCGTAGCGAGGATCCGCAAGCAATCATCGACGACATTCTGACAGGATTCGATCAGAATACGCGCCGGCGAGTGCTGGTCGAGCCGGATCGGCGGAGCGCCATTCAAGCCGCCGTGGCCGAGGTGGGCGAAGGAGACATCGTGCTGATCGCCGGCAAGGGCCACGAGGCCTACCAGATCATCGGCCCCGAACGGCGGCATTTTGACGATGTGGACGTGGCGCTCCAGGCGATGGGCCTGCGAATGCGCAAGGGAGAATCGTAGCCCGTGATCAAGCTCGTGCTGAGCGAGGTGGTCGACGCGATCGAGGGAGAGGTGGCGGGCGGTACGCCGACGCTGAGCGTGGAAGGTGTGACAACCGATTCACGCACGGCGAGCGCGGGCGACTTGTTCTTTGCGCTGTCCGGGCCGCGCTTCGACGGTCACACGTTCGTGGCCGAAGCGCTCAAGCGCAAGGCCGTTGGGGCAGTGGTTGTGGCGGACCGGGCGGCGGAGGTGGCCAAATCGGCCGCTGAGGCCGGCGCCACGGGGGTCTTGATCAAGGTGGACGACCCGCTGGCGGCGCTCAGCCGGCTGGCCAGGTTCCATCGACAACAGTCCTCCGCGGACGTCATCGCCGTCGTCGGCAGTAACGGCAAGACCACCACCAAGGCGATGATCGATCACATTCTGCAGTCCCGGCTGCGCGGACATTGCAGCCCGAAGAGCTTCAACAACCAGATCGGCGTGCCGTTGACGCTGCTGTCGGCCGAGGCGGCGGACGACTACCTGGTGGTGGAGATCGGCACGAACGCCCCCGGCGAGGTGGCCGAGCTGGCCGCCCTGGCGCGGCCCAAGACCGCCGTCGTGACCTGCATCAGCGAGGAGCATCTGGAAGGGCTGGGTGATTTGCACGGGGTGGCGGCCGAGGAGTGCTCGGTGCTGCCGCATGTGAGCCGGGGCGGTTTTGCGGCGGTGAATATCGACTGGCCTCAGGTGCGCGAGTACCTGCCGGAGCAGGGGTTGACGGTCGCGACGTTCGGGTGGAGCGAGGAGGCCGACCTGCGCATTACCGAAACGCGCTACGACGCGCCCTGGCTGCATTTCACGCTCAACGACCGTTTCGCCTACCGGCTGCGGATCCCGGGGGCGCACAACGCGGTCAACGCGGCGGCGGCGGTCACGATCGCCCGACGCTGGGGGTTTGAACACGAGGACATCGCCGAGCGGCTGGAGTCCTTTATCCCGCTGCCGATGCGGACGCAACTGCTCGAGTTCGGCGGCGTCTCGGTGATTAACGACACGTACAACGCAAACCCGGAGAGTGCCATCGCCGCGATCGATGCGCTCGAGGCGATGCCCGCGCGTGGCCGCCGCGTGCTCGTGTTTGGAGAGATGCGTGAGTTGGGCGAGCGTTCGCCGGAGCTGCATCGCCGGGTGGCCGAGCGCTTATGCCACAGCGAGGTGAACGAGGTGCTGCTGGTGGGGGCGGCGGGCGAGATGATGGCGGGGGTTTTGCGGCGTCAGGCGAGCCTGTTCGGGCCGAAGGCCGACTGCTGTGAAACCGTGGACGCGTGTTGTGAACGGCTCCTGCGACTGCTGCGGGACGGAGATGTCGTGCTGCTGAAGGCCTCGCGGGCGGTCGAGTTGGACCGGCTGGTCGAGCCCTTGCGTGCCGCCCTGGGCGGCAACAGTGCGACGCCGGTCGATTGAGCGATGCTATATCACTTTTTCTATTGGCTGACCGGGGGCGAGCAATACGCCTATTACAGCCCGTTATTCCGGGCGACGATGGCCGTGATTCTGGGCTTTGCGATCGTCTGGGCGCTGGGGCCACGCGTGATTCGCACGCTGGTGCGGCTGAAGGTCGGCGACCAGCCGCAATTCGACCACGAGGCGCTCAACCGCCTGACCCAGAGCAAGAAGAACACGCCGACCATGGGCGGCATCCTGATCGTCGCCTCGATCATCGCGAGCACGCTCTTGCTGGCCAACCTGACGAGCTTCTACGTACAGATGGGGCTGTTCTGTCTGTGCTGGCTGGGGATTCTGGGCGGGATCGACGATTGGCTCAAGCTTACCGCGGGCCGACGTGCCGGCACGCGCGACGGGCTGCGCTGGTGGGAGAAACTGGTCTTCCAGATCGCGCTCGGGGCGCTGTTAGCGATCTTCATCCTGCGCACCGGTGAGAGCCACATCATCACCGCCCGTTGGCTCGATCTCGAGGCCACACACCGCCCCTCCTACAACGTGCTGAGCATCCCCTTTTACAAACACGGCATCGCGCTCGCGACCCCGGTCTTCGTCCTGATCGCCATCGTCGTGCTGGCTGGAACCTCCAACGCGGTCAACCTGACCGATGGGATGGACGGGCTCGCCAGCGGGTGCATGGTCGTGACGGCGTTCGCGTTCATGGTGCTGGCGTACGTGGTGGGTACTGCCGACCTGGCAGACTACCTGCTGTTTTTCCACATCGGCGGGGCCGGTGAGCTGGCGGTGCTGTGTGGCGGGGTGGTGGGGGCCTGCCTCGGATTCCTCTGGTTCAACGCCTACCCGGCTCAGGTCTTCATGGGCGATATCGGGGCCTTGCCGCTCGGCGGACTGATGGGCTACGTCGCGATTGTGACCCGGCTCGAGTTGATGCTGTTTATCGTCGGGGGCGTGTTCGTCGTCGAGGCGGTCTCAGTGTTGATCCAGGTGTTCTACTACAAATACACCGGCGGCAAACGGTTCTTCCGCTGTGCCCCGCTCCATCACCACTTTCACCTGGGCGGCTGGACCGAAACGCAGACGGTGGTGCGCTTCTGGCTGTTGGCGGCGCTGTTCGCCACTTTCGCGCTCGCTACTACAAAGCTGAGGTAATCCAGTGACCACGCTTGGCCAGGTTCAGAGCGGCCGTCCGGCAGTCGGGGGGCTGGCGGCGGCTGGTGGGCAACGCTTTGACAGCTTGATTCTGTTGCTGGTCGGGGGCCTGATGACGCTCGGGGCCGTGATGGTCTACTCCGCTTCGGTCACCACGCACGGAGCCGAGTTCACCTGGCGCCAGTGGTGGAACACGCCGCTGCGGCAGTCCGTCTTCGCCCTGGTCGGATTCCTGGCGATGGTCTATGTAGCCCATCTGGACTATCGGCTCTGGGCCTGGGAGCGACGCGGAGAGGGCTGGTGGTCCGGGACGCTGTACATTCTCGCGGCCGGGCTGCTGGTGGCGATGCTGATCCCGGGGGTCGGAACTTCGGCACTTGGCGCGCGGCGCGCCTTGGTCGTGCTTACCAACCCGATTCCGCTCAGCTTCCAGCCGGCCGAGCTCGCCAAGGTCGTGCTGGTGGTCTGGCTGGCGGCGGTGCTGACCCGGCCGGGGTGCGATCTGCACTCGTTTCGGCACGGTTTCGCGCCGGCGATCGGCACTGCCGGCGTCCTGATCGCGCTGACCGGTATCGAGGATTTCGGGACGGCGGCGCTGATGGGTGTGATCACGCTGGCGATGCTGGCACTGGCCAGGGCACGCTGGACGCATTTGCTCGGGACGGGCGTGCTGGGAGCCGTGGCGGGGGTGGGGCTGCTGATGCTCAGGCCGCACCGCTGGGAGCGCATCGTGACGTTCTTCGCCGACGAGCCCGACCCCTCGAACGAGGCCTACCAGGTGACGCAGTCGCTGATCGCGATCGGCTCGGGCGGCTGGTGGGGCCGCGGGCTCGGGGCTGGCGTGCAGAAATACGGTTACCTCCCCCAGGACAATAACGACTTCGTTTTCGCGATCGTCTGCGAGGAGCTGGGCATCCTCGGTGGGCTCGCAGTGATCACGCTTTTCCTGCTGCTGCTCTGGCGCGGGTGGCGGATCGCCCGGTACGCCCTGGACCCCTTCGGCCGGCTGCTGGCGGCCGGCGTCACGCTGGCGCTCTGTCTTCAGGCCGCGTTCAACATCGGCGTGGTGACCGACAGCGTTCCCACCAAGGGCATCTCGCTCCCGTTCGTCTCCGCCGGGGGCTCGGGCGTGCTGTTCCTGGGCATGGCGGCCGGACTGCTGGCGGCGGTGGGGCGCTATCGACGGGAAGAGCCGTTGTAATCACTGAGCGCCGGATCTCAGGGTTGCCTGCGCTGCATCTGCTGGAGTTGTCGCAGCCGCTCTTCTGTGTTCGGGTTGTCCGGGTGGATTTGCAGCGATTGCTGAAAGTGGTCAACCGCGGCGTTGATGTCCTGCAGTCGGACACAGACCAGCCCCAGGTGATCGTGGATTGACGCGATGGTCGGATCGTGCTGCTGGACGCTGCGAATGATCTCCAGGTCGTAGTATCTGAGGTCTTCGGCGTCGACGCCGCGGGCCAGTTGCTCCTCGATGATCGGCAGGTGGGTCGGGTTGTCCGCGTAGATGTCGACGGCGTGATGCAGCATCTGCTGATACTCCAGAGCGGGATCCAGCCGCTTCGCCAATGCCATTTCAAAAGCGGCCCGCGCCTTGTCGAACTCCTCGGTCTTGATGTAAAGCATTGCCAGCCGG
The DNA here is from genome assembly GCA_964508075.1 of uncultured Planctomycetales bacterium. Lineage (GTDB taxonomy): Bacteria > Planctomycetota > Phycisphaerae > UBA1845 > Fen-1342 > JALSRY01. The sequence continues at coordinate 14,756 of CAZDTB010000017.1, read as the reverse complement.
TGGTAGATACGATGCTGCTCGACGTTGCAGCGTAACGCCTCTTGGTAGTGCTGCGCCGCCTGATCGAGCTGGCCCTGCTGCTCGCGCAGCTCGCCGAGGTTGCAAGCGATGACGGCTTTGAGACTGGGACTGGTCTCACTGCGGAGCGCCTCCGTGAGGATCCGGGCGCCACTGGCGAAGTCGCCGGCGTCTCGGTAGGCGACCGCCAGGTTCGTCAGGACCGGCACGCGGTCCGGGCGGATCTCAAGCGAGCGCAGGTAGTTGGCGATGGCAAGCCCGTAGTTGCGCTGGCGCAGGGCATCATCGCCGAAGTGCTTGTAGTCCAGCGCCTCGACGTCCTTTCCGGGGCGGGACAATTCCTGCAGCCACTGGGGGTCCAGGTGGGAGACGACGCCGAACGACATCAGCAGCGTCCAGACCAGCAGGAGACCCCAGGTCAAGACCACCTGGCTGCGTGAGAGCGTGACGCTTGGCCGGCGGCGGTGGTGCTTGCGTCGTTGGTCAGCAGGTGTTGTGAAGAATAAAGAGAACATTCTTCCGCTCGCGCTTCAGTCTGTTGAAGACCTGGCAGGCCTCGGGAGTCTTCAGAATGATTACCTGGGTTCCCCGCTGAATGTGTGGATTATACATGAATTGGTGGGCGCTCTCCTTGACGAACCCCCGGCCACCCAGACCCTCGGCGCCGCTGCCGATGACGATAATGTCCGGCTGGTGTTGCATGAAGAAGGTCTGGTCGCGGGAGTTGAAGTAGTGTTTCTTGTCTACCGGCCGGAACGTTCCGTCAGGAAAGATCATTACGTCGTAGAAGACGATCGGAATCCCCTTGTAGACGGTCAGGCCGTACCGGTTGTAGACGATCTGGTCTGAGCGGTATTTGACGAAAAAGTAGGCTTGAACCAGCACGCCGACGATCAGAACGGTCAGCAGGCTGTACTTGGCCGGGTTGTACTGGCTGATGTGAAACAACCCGAAAAAGACCACAAAGCTGCCGACTGTGATGAGCACTACAACTGGCCAGTACCGGAAATCGGCGAGCAGGGAGCCGTTGCAAACCAGCAGCAGCGTCAAGACCATCATGAGCACATAGAGACTGGGCGCATGCGTGAGATAACCGCGTAGCCTGCGATGGCGGAGGGGTCTCCACTGATCCAGGAGCGAGCCGGCGCGGGTTCCGCCCAGGTAGAGGAACGTCATCCCGAGCAGGGATCCCCAGGAGTCCTTGGCGATGTCGCCGACGTCGAAGACGCGATTGCTCATGCCTTTCTGAAAGGCCTCGTCGAACGTGGAGAACAGCAGGGCTGCCCAGTAGGTGACCAGCATGATGTTGGCCAGTGAAACGCCGCGCGGCGCCAGGTCGCGATACACCATATAGGCAAAAATGGCATAGGCGAAGTAATGCCAGTTGTGCTGGAGATCGTAGAAGTTGTGGCCGACGTAGAAGTCAGCAATCTGCTGGGTCAGCGCGATCATCAGGACGGCCACGACCACGCCCAGGACGCGCCGCTTGGTGATCCGGGCGCGCAGACCGACGATCAGTGCAATCGCTACGACCAGCGCCACGGTCGGGACGAGCACGATCGGCAGTGCGCCGAGCTCGACGGTGTATATGGATATGCGGCCGATCGCCGATTGCAGAAAGCTCCGCAACAGGAGAAAGGGGGTGGCGACCAGAAGCATGCTGTACAGGACTACGTGCAGACGGGTGGAATATACCCAGGGTAAGCGAACGGCGGCCGTGTTGGCGTGCTTCGCGGACATATTCCCTACACTGCCAGACGAACGGCCAACGTGATCGTTCGGTGGTGCCGCCTCTCGCGCGTCCCGGCAGGATGGCTGCTCACGCCGCCCGTCGATTCAAGCAGTGTTCCCTGGCAGCCGTCAAAAGCTGCACGTTTCACGCATGGTCTGCTTCAACTTGCTCCTGGCATGACGATAACTAGATGCATAAGGCGGATCAAGCATATCCGGCCGGAAAGCCGAAAGCAGGTCTGTCCGGTGGTTTGCCGGTGTTACCGCCGAGCCGCTGCAACAGTGTGCCCGCCTCGGGCGGACGCTTTAGACGGGGGAGGGCCGGTCCCGGGGGCCTGCCGAGGACCGCTCGAATTTGCCGTTGGAGGTCCGCATACTAGTGTAGTGTCTCACAAATACGATACCGTGGTGGGGCAGGCCTCCGTGCCTGTCACGGCGGGCAGGGACGCCCGCCCCACCTCTACAGAAGGTTGCTTGTTTCTGAGACAGTACACTAGAATCCCCCCCCAGGAGGGCGCGGCGGACGCGGAGGCTGGGCTCCCTGTTGGGCGAGCGGGCTGCAGTGATGGCGCGCGAGGACCGCGACGATTTGGCGAAGCGGAAGCAGGTGAGGTTGCGGCGTCATGCGATTCCGGAATGGCTTGCACGCTCCGGCGGCGCTCGTTGGGTGGCTGGTTTGCGCCCTGAGCGTCGCCGAGGCGCAGACTTCTCGGCCGGCGGTCCGTTACGGGGAGCCGCGCCCGGTTTGCGAGATCGCCGATCGGCGGTTGGATGAGGCCTCGGGGTTGGCGGCCAGCCGGCGCAACCCGGGTTACTACTACACGCACAACGATTCGCAGGGTCGGCCGCACGTCTACGTGATCAACCGCCACGGACGCATCTGCGTGACCATCCGCCTGGTCGGAGCCGAGAACCGCGACTGGGAGGACATCGCGCTCGCCCCGGGCCAGCAGCCGGGAACGTTCGATGTTTGCGTGGCGGATATCGGCGACAACAAGGCCGAGCGTCGCGAAGTTGTTTTCTACCGCTTTCCCGAACCGCAGTTCGATGCGGTCGTTCGCGCCCGGGGGGTGCTCGATATCAGACCACAGGTGTTTCGCTGCCAGTACGAGGACGGGGCCCGGAATGCGGAGGGCTTCGCGGTCGACCCGCGGACCGGCGACGGGTACGTGTTCACCAGGCGCCTTGACGGGAACTGTCATGTCTACCGCCTTACGGCTCCGTGGTGCCTGACCGGCGTCACGACGCTGAAGCGCGTCGGGACGCTGCGATTTCCCGAGGCAGCGGGGTTGGCCCGGATGGTGACGGCGGCGGACATCTCGCCCGACGGCACGCGCCTGGTGACGCGGAGCTACGTTGGGGGGTGGGAGTGGCGCTTGCCGGAGCCGGGCGACCCGGGCGGGTTTGCCCGCATTTTCGGGCAAGGCCCGACTAGGCTGGAGCTGGCGACGGAACCGCAGGGCGAGGCGTTGTGCTTCTCGTCCGACGGCAAGTCGCTGCTGACCATCAGCGAAAAGACGCCAACCACGCTGTACGAGGTTCGGCAGGCGGAAAACGGGCGTGGGGCGGAGCCGTGACGTTTCAGTTGCCGCTGGTTTGGCGTAGAATGTGATTGACCGGAGGGCCGGCTTCGGTCATGGATTCACATGATTCCGGCTGCCACGTCATCGCCCCGCGTTGTGTTGAACCGCGGGGGAGCGAGTGTGTCTGAACAGAGGTGTGTGCATGCAGGAACTGCCCAAATCGATCGTCCCGCTGCTGGAGGTGATGAAGAAGCTGGAGGCCAGCGACCTGCACCTGAAAACCGGGATTCCGCCCACGTACCGCATCGGCGGACACCTGCGCAAGGCCGATATGCCGACGATCCCGTCCGACAGCCGCATCATCGAAGAACTGCTGGCGGAAGTCATTCCAGAGAAGCGCGCGCACCTCTACGAGGAGCGTGGTTCGCTCGACTTTGCCCACATGTTGCCCAACGCCGACCGCTTCCGCATCAACGTTTTGCGGGCCGGCGGTCACATGCACGCCGCCATTCGCCGGGTCAAACCCGACATCCCGGACTTCGAGGAGCTGCACCTCCCGCCGATCTACCGCAAGCTGGCGGACGAGACATACGAGGGTCTGATACTTTGTTGCGGCGTGACTGGCTGCGGCAAGAGCACCACGATGGCCGCGATGGTCGATCACATCAACGAGACCCGGCATTGCCACATCATCAGCATCGAGGACCCCGTTGAATACGCGTTCAAGCCCAAGCAGTCGATCATCAGCCAGCGCGAGATTGGGCTGGATCTGGAAGAGTTCTCCGACGGACTGCGGGCCGCGGTGCGCGAGGACCCCGACGTGATCTTCGTCGGCGAGCTGCGCGACAAGGAGACCGTGCTGGCGGCGCTCCAGGCGGCGGAGACCGGGCACGTGGTCTTCGGCACGCTGCACACCGCCGACACCATGCAGTCGCTGACGCGGATGCTCGAGTTCTTCCCGCGCGACCAGCACGACTTCATCCGCAGCGCGATTGCCAACGGCGTCAGGGCGATCACCGCGCAGCGGCTGCTGCCCGCGATCGATCCCAAGATCCTGCGCGTACCGGCGACCGAGGTGCTGCTGGCCGAGATGGTCGTCAAGGAGAAGATTCGCGACGGCGAGGAGGAAGACCTGCCCGCGATCATCGCCGGCAGCAGGGAAGCCGGCATGCACAACTTCACCATGTCGCTGGCCGATCTGGTCGAGAAGGACCTGGTTTACCTGGACACGGCCATGGAATTCGCCCCCAACCGCGAACAGCTCATCGGCCACGTCCGCGGCATCAAGGCCTCGGCCCAGACGCTGGTGCATCGCGTCAAGCGCACTGACGGTGGATAATTCGATTGACGATTTTCGATTGACGATTGACGATTGATGGCTGGGGATGTCGAAGTTCATCCGCAACCGTCAATCGTCAATCGTCAATCTGCAATCGTCAATTGGCTCCCGCCGGTCGCCCGCCCTTCCTGGGATCGCTGGCCCCGACCATCGTGCCGTCGTCGAGGAAGTGGATCGCCTGGACGATGCCGCTCCTGCGTTTGTTGCTGATCTTATGACCGCGCTGCTTCAGGTTTTCCACCAAGCCCGGAGGTGGCTCGCGGTCGAAGTGGATTTCGTCCGGCTGCCACTGGTGGTGCAGGCGCAGTTTGGTCATCGCTTGCTCGATCGACTGCCCGTTCATGACGTGCTGGGCGACTTGCAACACGGAGGTGATGATGCGCGGGCCGCCGGAGGCACCCAGCACCAGCAGCGGCTTTCCATCCTTCAGGACGATCGTGGGCGACATGCTTGAAAGCGGGCGCTTGCCGGGCTTGACCAGGTTCGCTTCGCCCTGAATCAGCCCGTACAGGTTCGCCTGGCCGCGCACCGTCAGGAAATCGTCCATCTCGTTGTTGAGGATGATGCCGTAGGGCTCAACGACGATCAGCGAGCCGAACGCGCCGTTGATCGTTTCGGTCAACGCGACGATGTTGCCGTGGCGGTCGGCGACGCAGAAATGCGAGGTGCCACCGTCGTCAGGCGGCGGACTGCTGCTCCCGTAATCGGTCCAGAACAGAGTCTGCTGCGCCGGGAGGCGTTGCGCGCACAGGGCGGCGTAGCGGAGGCTGGTTAGTCCCGCGCTCGGGATCGGGTGGAAGTCAGGATCGCCCAGCCAGCGGGCGCGGTCGGCGAAGGCGTGCTTCATTGCCTCGACGAGCACGTGCTCGCGGCCGCCTTCAGGATCAATATCGCTGCGGGAGGTGCACGCGCCGATGATGTTCAGAATCTCGGCCAGGCAGACGCCACCCGAGGAAGGCGGCGGCATCGCCACGATCTCGTGCTGGAATTCCCTCATGGCGTCGAATTGACTGATGCGCAGCGGTTGGCGTTCGACCACGCGGTAGCGGCTGAGGTCGCCGGGCACGAGCAGGCCCCCGTGAGCTTGCACAGCGTCGATAATGGCTTTGCCGATCGGGCCGCGGTAGAACGCGTCGGGGCCGTCTTTCGCGATGAGCTCGAGGGCTTTCGCGAGGCTCGGGCGTTTGAACTTGTCACCGGGCTTCGGAACGCGGCCGTCTGGAGTGAGCAAGTTGCCCAGGCGGGCGTACTCCTGCTTGAGTTGGGGCCATTCTTTGAAGGCGGCAAAGACTGTCCTGCGCTCGCTGAGAAAACTCTTGTCGACCAGAAAGCCTTCCTCGGCCAGCTTGATCGCCGGCTCGATGAGCTCAGCCAGCGGGCGGCTGCCGAACCGCCGGTTGATCTCGGCCAGACCCGCGAGCTGCCCCGGGATAGCGACCGCGTTCCCGCCGTAGACGCTCGGCGAGGGCCGGTCGCCATGTTGAGCGTAGAGATAGGCGTAGTGCTCGGCGGTAGCGCCAGCCGGGGCCGTCTCACGGAAATCCAGCGCGATGAAGCGCTTCTCCTTGGCGACGTAAGCGAGCATGAACCCGCCCCCGCCAAGCCCCGTACTCTGCGGGCGCGCAACGGCCAGGGCGAACGAAGTCGCCACGGCGGCATCAAATGCATTGCCGCCGGACTCCAGCACGGCGGCGCCGACCTGTGAAGCCTCCGGTGAGTCGCTGGCGACCATGCCGGTCTTGCTGCGGGCGATCCAGTCCGGGTCCCCGGCGTAGGCGAGGTTCACCAGCGCGCCAGCGACGAGCAGCAGGCCGGCGGTCAAGCGTTGCGTGCGTGGCATGGCGGCTCCTTCTGGTCAGGCTTCTGGGGGCGGGTGAATTGTAGCATTGATGCTGTGCCGAGGAAGGATTCTCAGCCCAGCAGGCGATGTCATTCCGAGCGGAGCGAGGAATCCTGCCGGGTCTGTGTGTGAAGCCGGATTCCTCAGTCGTCCCGGTGCGTCAGGACTCCTTGAGATTGACACCGACTGGTGATGGCCGGTGGAAAACGACGCAGGCCGCATGACAAGAAACGCGCCGCCCGGTTCAATATCGAGCATGGAAGTCACAAGGGACATCGCGTCGACGCGCGCCGCTGTCGCCGCGGCGCGACGTGCCGGCCGCCGGATCGGGTGTGTGCCGACGATGGGCGCGCTGCACGTCGCCCATCTGTCGCTGATGGAAGCGGCGAAACGCGACGGCACGTTCGTCGTCGTCACCATCTTCGTGAACCCGACCCAGTTCGGGCCCAGCGAAGACTTCGAGAGCTACCCGCGCGACGAGGCCGGCGATCTGGCGGCATGTGAGCGAGTTGGCGTCGATCTCGTCTTCGTACCGCCGGTCGAGGAGATGTACCCACCAGCCTCGGCCACCGCCGTGTGCGTCTCCGGGCTGACCGAAACCCTGTGCGGAGCACATCGGCCCGGACATTTCGACGGCGTCACCACCGTCGTCAGCAAGCTGTTTAACATCGTTCAGCCCGACGTGGCATACTTCGGTCAGAAGGACGCCCAGCAACTTGCCGTCATTCGACGGATGACGCGCGACCTCGACCTGCCGATCGAGATCGTCGGTTGCCCAACCGTCCGCGAAGCCGATGGGCTGGCGGTCAGCAGCCGCAATGCCTATCTGGACCAGTCGCAGCGCTTACAGGCGACCTGCCTGTACCGGGCGCTGACCGAGGCGAAAGTGCGGATCGAGAGCGGTGAGCGCGACTCCGCCGTGGTGCTCGGCGCGATGCGACAGATCGTTGACGACGCCGGCCCGGCTGATATCGACTACATCAGCGTGGTCGATCCCGAGTCCATGCAACCCGTGAGGCGGATCGAGCGGCCGGTGCTCGTCGCATTGGCCGTGCGGATCGGCTCGACGCGGCTGATCGACAACCTGCAAGTAGACCCACGCCCCGCGCACGACTAAGATTCCAGGTCTACGTTGCTGACTGTAGCCTCCCGGAGGTCTGCCGCGCTGTCATGAGACCCGTCATCTTCACCATTCCAGGGATCGATTGGGACATCCCCGGCTACGGGCTGATGTTGATGCTCGGGCTGTTCGTGGCGATCTGGTGGGCGGCCCGACGGGCGCTCAAGTCGGGCGGGAACCCGGACGTGATCCTCAACTGCGGTTTCATCGCGATCATCGGCGGCGTCGTGGGTGCCCGCGCAATGTACGTCATTCACTATTGGGACCAGTTTCGCGCTCATGGCAACTTCCTCCAGGTCGCCTGGGCGATCGTCGACGTCAGCAAGGGTGGGCTCGAGCACTACGGGGGGTTCATCCTGACCATGGTCGTCGCGCTGGTGTGGCTACGCTGGGTGGAAAAGGTCTCCGTTCGCTGGTACCTGGACATCATCGCACCATCGGCCGCGTTGGGCCTGGCGTTCGGACGAGTCGGCTGCCTCCTGAACGGGTGCTGTTTCGGCGGGACCTGTGATCTGCCGTGGGCGGTACGTTTCCCGTTCGGCAGCAGCGCGTGTGTGCACCAGTGGAAGGAACGCCTGCCCGGGGGGGAAATCCGCGAAGAACTGCTTTACACGGATGCCACCACCGGCGTGGTGATGCCGCTGACCCGCGAGCTGCTCTCAACGCCGACGGAGAAAATGGAGGCCGTCGCCAAGGTCTGGCGGGAAATGCGTGCGTGCAACGACCAGCTCGAGGTCGCCCAGGACCCGGCCGAGAAGCAACGTTTACAGGCCAGGGTTCGGGAGTTGGCGGGCGCCGGCGGCAAGAACCTGCTCAAGTTCGGCCCGACTTGTGAGAACATGACGAAATACGGGCTGAGTGCGGTGGAGCTGCGCGCCTTGGCCGAGCCCTATCGGACGTTGCCGGTGCATCCGACCCAGCCCTATTCGACGATCACCGCGCTGCTGATTGCCTTGTTTCTCAACGCGCTTTACTGGCGGCGGACGCGTGACGGGCAGGTGATTTGTACGCTGCTGGTGCTCCAGCCGGTGGCGCGTTGGCTTCTGGAAGTGATCCGGGCTGACAACCCGATCGACACCGTCGGCATGTTCACGATCTCACAGTTCCTGGCCGTATGCATGACCCTGGTCGGGCTGATCGGCCTGCTCGTGCTGCAGCGCATGCCGCCGCGCTCGCGGCGCGCCAGGCTCTGGGAGCCTCCGGAAGAGGAATCGCAGCGAAAGCCGGGCAAGAACAAGGCGGCGGCGAGCGCCGGCTGATCTGTAGTGATACAATCCTCCAGGCCTGTGGGTCGCGACTGCAAGGACCTCCAACAAGGGGCAGCGATGGCTGACGAAGAGAAGAAAATCATTGTCGACGACGACTGGAAGGCGGAGGCCAAGAAGGAGAAGGAGCGCCTGGCCGAAGAGACCGCGAAGCAGGAACCGCTCCCAGACCCGACCTTCGCCGAGCTGGTCAACATGATTGCCATTCAGGCAATGGTGGGGTTCGGTGGAATGGCCGGACCCGGCGGCGAGCGGATCCCACCCAACCTGGAAATCGCCAAGCACTACGTCGACATGCTCCAGGTTCTGGAAGACAAGACCAAAGGCAACCTGAGCGACGACGAGAAGAACCTGCTCGATCAGGTGATCTACGAGGTCCGGATGCGATACATCCAGTCGGCCTCCGGCGGCGCGGTGCCGCCGGGCACACCGCAATAGCCGCCCCGCATCGACGGTGGCGATCCGCTTGGCCAATTAGCGATGCCACGAAAACCTGAGCGAACCGGTAGGATCGAGCGGCTGGCGCCAAAGCCGGAGCGGGAACCACTGGTCGATCGCGAGCTGCGCACGCCCTACATCCGCTGGCTCATGCACCTGGGCGTGCCGCTGTCGGTCAGCATCGGCGTGCACGTCTTGCTCTTCGCGTTTTTGGCGCTGCGCTCATGGCAGGTCTTCGGTGGCGGTCTCGAACCGGACGAGTACGAGGTCGAGATCACCGATGCGACGCCGCGCGAAGTTCAGGAAGGGCTCAAATGGCCGGGTGAGCACCGGCTCGATCTGGACGCGTCGGAGACCGACCTCGAGATCGATCCGTTTGAATTTAGCGCGCTGCGTGACCGGGCCGACCTGGGTGATCTGGCCCAAGACGAGGCGAGTTTCAACCCGGGAGAGCTCGGCGGGGGCGGCTTCGGGATCGGCGAAAGTGGTCGGAGCGGCGTGCTCGGGATTGGTGACGGGGCCGGGGGCGGCGGGGGGGGCGGGTTCGGCCGCGGATTGGGGACCGGCTCGGGGATCGGCAAGGCCGGCGTCTGGAACCTCAAGGCCAGCGGCGACACCTTCGCCTATGTCGTCGACTTCTCCGGCTCGATCATCGTCGCGGTTGACGAGCTCAAACGCGAGCTGAAACGCTCGATCGGAAAGCTGACCGCCGACCAGCTCTTCGCCGTCTACATCTTCTACAGCACCGGCGATGAGTCGTGGCAGCTCAGGACCGTGGCGTTCTCACCGCGGTTGCTGCCCGCGACGCCGGATGCCAAGCGTAGCTTCTTCGCCTGGATCGATAGCAAGCAGCCGCGCGGCCGAACCGAGCCGTTGCAGGCCATCAGGCGGGCCCTGGCACTGAAACCCGACGCGGTCTTCTTTTTCTCCGACGGCGTGTTCGACGATCAGGTCGTCGCTCAGGTTGCCCGGGCCAACGAGGAAACCCGCGCCCAGATTCATTGTCTGGTCTTCGACGAGCTGCTGTTGGCGGACAACAGCGGCTTGCCACGCTTGACCGAGGGCGCTCGCCGGCTGAAACGCATCGCCGACCCGAGCGGCGGCAAGACCAAGGTCGTGACGGGGGTGGATCTGGAGCGCTGATTTGAATGGACCGTCGACCTCGGCGAGCCGTGCGCCCAGAGACAAGAGGGCAACTGCATGACAACCGTGTTACGGAGCCTGCTGGTGGGACTGACCATCGCATTCGCGGTTGCCACAGCGTGGGGGCAGGTCGCGACCCCGCCGCTGGCCGAGTCGCGTTCGATGTGGCAGGTGGTGGCGCAGGGGATCGAGTGGCCGGCGTGGTTCATTCTCGCCGGGTCGCTGGTGACTATCGCGCTGATAGTCGAGCACTTCATTGCCGTTCGCCTGGTCACCATCGCCCCGTCCGAGCAGGTCAAGAGGGCTCGCCAGTTGATCGAACGCCGCAATTTCCGCGACTGCCTCGAACGGATGCGGAAGAGCTCGACGTTCTTCGCGCGCGTGATGACATCATCGTTGCAGCACGCCCGGCACGGCTTCGACGCGATGCATGAGGCCGCGCTGGAGAAGTCCGGCGAGCTGAGCGGGCAGATGTTTCGCAAGGTCGAGTACATGAACATCATCGGGAACCTGGGGCCGCTGATGGGGCTGCTGGGCACGGTCTACGGGATGATCATCGCGTTCAACGCGCTGGGGCAGGGCGGCGGTGTGGCCGGCACCGACGCCGGTGGCCTGGCCACCGGGATCAGCCTCGCCCTGGTCAACACGCTGCTCGGATTGGGGTTGGCGATCATCGGACTAGGATTCTTCGGCCTATGCCGTAACCGGGTCGATTCGCTGACGGTGCAGGCGACGGTGCAGGTGCTCGACCTGCTCGAGTATTTCCGACCGGTGCCGACGGGGTCGCAGAGTCCGGACCTGCAGCGTCCGCACCGGCCGTCGGCAATGGCTGCGAAGCCGGCGAGAAGTTCGCCGGGACCCTCGCAAGCGAAATAACAGCCCCGAAGGGGCGGTAGTGAGTAGCCGGGGGCGTGAGCCCCCGGCGGCGTGATCTCAGGTGACGCAAGCCCTGGAAGGGCGACAGAAGGATGCCCCCGTGTCCGCTGCATCTGTCGCCCCTCCGGGGCTTCCGCCTGCGAGACGACGCGATCCCCAGGGCTGACGCCCTGGGCTACTTGCCTTCGTCCCTCCGGGACTGGACGTTGATGGAACGAACGAATGCTGTTCAAACCGCCGAAACCCGTGGGCATGACGCTGAATCTGGCGCCGATGGTCGACGTGATGATGTGCCTGATCATCTTCTTCCTGCTCGCCAGCAAGCTGGTCGACGCCCAGCACCGCCCGCTCAACCTGCCTTACGCCCAAGCTGCGCTTGAGGTCGGGCGCGGTGAGCTCGGCCGACGCGTCGTCATCAATGTTCGACCAAGCGACGATGACCCGCTGCGCGCGGAGTACATCGTGGAAGCCTGGGACGGACAGAACATCACCGAACGCGTGCTCCATCCCGATGAGATCACCGAGTATCTGCAAGCCCGCGCCGATCGGGCGGCGGCACTCAATACCGATCTCCGCTGCGTGATTCGCGCCGATCAGAACGTGGCCTATGGCCACGTCGAGCTGGTCCTGCGCGGCTGCGGGTTGGCCAAGATCGCCAAGGTCGTCTTCAGCGCCCGTGCCGGGCAGGAGCCGGAGGAGGAAGCATGAGACGCGGCCTGCCCGCGCCGGCGGGTGAACGCATCCCGAACCTGGCACCCATGGTCGACGTGATCATGGTGATTCTGGTGTTCTTCCTGCTCGGTGCGTCGCTCGAACTGGCTACCGAGGGCGTGCTGCAAACCGAGCTCGACCCGCGCAGCGGGCCCGGCCAGGGCGTGCCGATCGAAATCATCCCTTCGGTCAAGATTGCGCTCGAGGAGGTCGCTGGCGGTCAGGCGTGCAACATCTATGTCGTGGGCAAGCCGCTCCCCGGAAACACCTTCGAACACCTGTACGGCTTCCTCGAACAGCGGCGGCTGGCCGGGGCCGACACGGCCAACCCCGTGATCGTTGCGGCACAGCCCGGTGTGCGTTGGCGCTTCGTGATCAAGACGATGGACGTCGCCGTCCGCGCCGGGTTCACCAATGTCCAGTTCGCGGTCAGCCTGGGCGGCGGGACCCGACTTTAACTGGTAAGCGTGTGCTGGCAAAATGATCCTGCGGCAAATGCAGATCGGTATCTTGCTTGGGATGGCGCTGTGTGGCGCCGGACCCGCCGCGCTCGTCGCGCAGCAGCAGGAATCGTCGCCCGACCAGGACGTCGAGCGGCTGGTGCGCGAGGGGATGGTCGAGGCGTTGCACGCGCACTTCCACGGCGGCCGCACGGCCGAAGAGCTGCGTCTGCTCGCGCTGGCGCAGACCAACAAGGCGGCGCGGGTGCGCGACGAGCAGCGTCGGCAGGAGGCTTTCAAGGACGCCGAAGCCCGCTACCTGGCGTGGGTCGCGGTCGTCGAGCAGGACCGCAAGACCGAACGGGTGCAGCGGCTGGTGAACGCGACGATGGCCCGCGTGACCTGCGCCAGCATGATCCTTTCGCAGTGGGCGGTCACCGACCTGGACGAATTCGAGATCACCGCGGGCAAGCGGAGTAACACGAAGCGGCTGCTCGATCTGCTGCTCAAGACCCGCGAGCTCCTGGATCGGGCCGCCGAGACGCTCCGGCCGCTGACGGACGAGTTGCTCGAGGCCGATCGGCAGCGTGACGGGAAGGCTGAAGAGCAGTATCTGATCGCCGGCATCTACGACACCATCCCGCAACTGCAACTTGACGTACGTTTCAACCGGGCCTGGACGAACCTCTACATCGCGATGGTCGCTGCGAAAGACGTTTCCCAACGAGTGGACGCGCTGCGCGCCGCCGAAGGAGACTTCCTGGAACTGGTCGATTCCGATCAGAGTGGCGAGACCGCGGCGCGTTGCCGACTCGGTCTGGCAATGACGCTTCGCGAGCAGGGGCGGTATGAAGAAGCCCGGCGGCATTTCGAGGTCGCCTTGCAGGGCGCGGACAACGTGGCTTTGGCTGCGCAGATTCGCTACGAACTGGCTCGCGGCGAAATCAGGCACGGGCGATTCGAAGAGGCCCGCGTGGTGCTGCGCTCGCTGTCCGAGAAAGATCCCGAAGCGCTCGCGCCGGCGGATCAGCCGGCACGTTTCCACATCAACCTCGCGCATCTCTGGGAGGCCAACAGCTATCTCGAAGAAGCGTTGCTGCTCGAGCAAGCGGCGGACAAGAGCGCTGCTCGTCAGGCCGTTCGCATGCGGGCCGAGCAAGCGCGCGAAGCCGGGCTGCGCAAGATGAACCGTCTCGCCTCGCGCGGCGGATCATGGCCGGCCCTGGTGCAGCTTTTCGTGTTCGAAACGATCGACCGGGCCGCGGATGAGAAGACCCGCAGTGCTGCCGAATTGCTCTTTGCTGCTCGGCAGCTCATGGAAGAAAAGGAGTATCCGCGGGCGCTGACGCAATTGCAGGCGGCGGCCCGGCGTGAGAACGTCCCGCCCGATCTCGCCGCGGAGATTCTGTACGAGTTGGGTGTCTGCCATTACCGCTGTCAGCAAACGCGGGCGGCGGCGGAGATGTTTGCCCGCGTGGCCCGCGAGCACCGGAGCCATGCCAAATCCGACCGGGCCGTCACCTACGCGTACCAGCTCTGGGCGCGTCTGGCCGAGCAAAGCAAGCGACGGGAGGACTACCTGTGCCTGGCGGATGTGCTGCTGAATCTGGTGCAGAGTTACCCCGAGCACGAGCAGCGCGCCGAGGCGATGTGGTGGCTGCCGGTGGCGTTGCAGGCCGGCAGGCGCTACCGCGAGGCGAGCGAGCACTTCGGCAACGTGCCGGCCGACTCGCCGCAATATGAGGAAGCCCAGTATCGCCGCGTGCTGTGCAAGCGGCTGTCTTTCGAATCCAGTCGCGATTCGTTGTCGCCGGCGGAGTTGCGCGCCCAGGCGCTGACGGTGGCGAAGGAGTTGATCGAGTACGCCGAGCGAGCCTATCAGCGTGTGGATACGAACGGTGATCCGCCCGCCCGCCGGGCGCGGTCCGCCGAGGCGCTGGTAAGTGCGGCGGAGGTCTACGTGTCGGAAGGGGTCGGTCGAAGCCAACAGGGGCTGGACTTGCTGGCCGACTTCGAGCAGCGTTACGAGGACCGCGCACAGATCGGCCGCGTGCTCGCGGTGCGGATTAGTGCGTACCGTGCTCTGCATGAATACGATCAGGCCGCCCAGGTTGTCGAACTGTTCTTGCGGACGGTCCCGCCGGAGCAGGCCGGCGGCACGCTGGCAGTGGTCGCGCGCGGGATGCAAGAGGAGGTCGAGCGCCTCGAGGGCGAGGGTGAGGTCGAGGCGGCACGGCGGGTTGCCGATCAGTCTATCCCGACGTTCGAGGAGCTGGAGAAGTGGGTGCTGGCCGAGTCGAGTCGGGCGAAGT
>CAZDTB010000016.1:0-22879 GCA_964508075.1 uncultured Planctomycetales bacterium | reverse complement strand
TAAGGCCTATGTGCTCGCGTGTGAGCGCGGCGGCTGGAAAAGCCTGGACGACCTGCGGGCGATGCCGTTCACGCTGCTCACCAACACGCGCGGGATCAACTTCGTCGAGCACACCATCGCCGTCACCGAAGGCGCCTACGGCCTAGCCAAGGCGCAGGAAGAGGCGTATCGCGAGCTGCCGTACCAGATCGATTACGATCGGCTGCTGGCGGGCGGTTTGTTGCACGACGTCGGCAAGCTGCTTGAGTTCGAGCGCGACAAGCAGGGCAATTTCCGCAAGAGCCGCGCGGGGATGTGTGCGCGCCACCCGATCTCCGGCACCGCCGTCGCGTACGAGGTCGGTCTGCCGGACGAGATACTGAACACGATCGCGTGCCACGCGAAAGAGGGCGACGGTCGCCCGCAGGTGCTGGAGACGGTGTTGATTCACCAGGCGGATTTCGGAACGTTCAATCCGCTGGTGATGATGGAGAAGGGACAGTTGATTCAGTAAGCCTGACTGTCATTCCGAGGGAGCGCAGCGACCGAGGAATCTGACCGTGGGCACCACTTGAAGCAAGATTCCTCGCTTCGCTCGGAATGACAGGTACGACGCTGGCCCGGGAATCCTTTCCCGGCCCCCCTCAACGGCAGGAGATTGCTATGGGAAAAACAATCGTGGAAAAAATCCTCGGCAACCACGCCGGGCGGGATGTCAAACCCGGTGACATTGTCGATGTCACGATTGATGCGCGTGTGGCGCGCGATTTTGGCGGCGCCAATGTCGTCAAGAACATCCGCGACAACAGCCTGTCGGTGGCCGACCCGAACAAGACGTTCTTCACCTTCGACTGCAACCCGGGCGGCTCGGACCAGCGCTACGCCGAGAACCAGCAGTTTTGCCGGCTGTTCGCCCGCGAGACCGGGATCGAGATCTGCGATATCAACGCCGGCATCGGCACGCACCTGGCGATGGACCGCGGGCTGGTGTGTCCGGGTGAAACGTTCGTATCGACCGACTCGCACGCGAATATCATGGGGGCGATCGGCGCATTCGGACAGGGTATGGGTGACCAGGACATCGCCCACGCCTTTGCGTTCGGAACGATTTGGTTTAAGGTCCCGCCGACGGTTCGCGTGCGGCTCGAAGGTCAGCCGTCGCCGGCCGCCACGCCCAAGGACGTGACGCTGGCGTTGTGCAAGCACTTTGGTGCCAACGGCCTGCTGGGTTACGCCGCCGAGCTGTACGGTCCCTACGTCGATCAGTTGGACCTGCCGGGGCGTGTCACGGTGGCGTCGATGTGCACCGAGATGGGCGGCATTATTGTGCTGTTTCCGCCGAACCAGGTGGTGCTTGAATTCTGCGAGCAGGCGAGCGGGCGAAAGGTCGAGCCGGTCTATGCCGACCCGGACGCCGAGTACGCCGACGACATTACAGTAAGTATCGATGGGATCGGGCCGATGGTTGCCCGGCCGGGCCATCCGGACGACGCAGTGCCGACGTCTGAGTTGGCGGGCACAAAGGTGGATTCGGTGTTCATCGGCTCGTGCACGAACGGGCGGTACGAGGATCTGGTCGCCGGCGCGCGAGTACTTGAGGGTCGTAAGGTTGCTCCCGGGGTGGTGCTGAAGGTAGTGCCGGCGACTGATGCGGTCTGGCAGCGGCTGTTGAACGAGGGTGTGATCAAGACCTTCAAAGAGGCGGGAGCGCTCTTCGGCAACGCGGGCTGTGCCGGGTGTGCGGCGGGGCAGATCGGTCAGAACGGCCCCGGCGAAGTAACCGTCAGCACCGGCAACCGCAATTTCCCCGGCAAGCAGGGCAAGGGCAGCGTTTACCTGGCGTCGCCGGAGACGGCCGCCGCGTCCGCCGTGGCGGGCGTCATCGCGACCGCCGACGCGATCCCGGCCAAGCCGGCCGAATTCAAGGCGCCGAAGCCGGCCGCGAAGGCTGCCGCCGCCCCGGCCAAGGCCGCGGCGGGCGAGCGTCCCACCAAGATCAAGGGGCATGTTTGGCGGATCGCCCAGGACAACATCGACACCGACATGATCTTCCACAACCGGCACCTGACGGTTACTGACCTGAACGAGATGGGTCAGTACGCGTTCGGCAACCTCGAGGGCTGGGAGGATTTCGCGACGAAGGTCAAGCCGGGCGACATCATCATCACCGGCAAGAACTTCGGCTGCGGCAGCTCGCGGCAGCAGGCGGTGGATTGCTTTAAGGCCCTCGGGGTCGGAGCGATCGTGGCCGAGTCGTTCGGCGCGATCTACGAGCGCAACGCGATCAACGCCGGCTTCGCGATCATGAACGCCGACACCAGCGGATCGGACATCGCCGACGGTGAAGAGCTCGAGATCGACTTCCGCACCGGGAAAATTCGGCGCGCGGCCAACGGCGAGGAACTCGCCGGCACGCCGGTTTCCGAGGCACAGTTGGCCATCTACCAGCGGGGCGGCCTGTTTGCCGCCAGAGGGAATTAGCCATGGGACAGACGTTTGCTCAAAAGGTCCTGGCGCGGGCGGCGGGTCTGGATGAGGTCGCCGTCAGCCAGATCGTGACCGTGCGACCCGCGCACCTGCTCACGCACGACAACACGGCCGCAATCATCGGCAAGATCGGTGACGATTTGGCGCAGTACGGCGTCGTGAATCCGGACTTGCCGGTGATCGTGCTCGACCACGTGACGCCGGCGGCGAACGAGAAGACCGCCACCGGACACAAGAACATACGCGAGTTCGTCGCGAAGTACGGCATTCGCAACTTCTACGACGTCGGCGAGGGTATCTGCCACCAGGTTGTCGTAGAGAAGGGCCACGCCAAGCCCGGCACAATCATCGTCGGCAGCGACTCGCACACCTGTTCGTACGGCGCCGTGGGCGTGTTCTCGACGGGTATCGACCGCACCGAGGCGGCGGCGTTGATGCTGACCGGCCAGACCTGGCTGAAGGTCCCGCCGACAATTCGCATCACGCTGCGGGGCCGCTTTCAGCCCGGCGTCGGTGCGAAGGATCTGATTCTCAAGATCATCGGCGACATCGGGGCCGATGGGGCCAGCTACTCGGCGGTCGAGTTCCACGGCGAGATCGGCAACCTCTCCGTGGCTGAACGCCTTACGATCGCCAACATGGGTATCGAGATGGGCGCCAAGGTGGCCGCCTTCCCAGTCGACGCGGAAACCGAGGACTATCTGGAACAGGCCGGCGTGAAGCGCGGCAGCTACGAGGCCATTTGGGCGGATGACGACGCCGAATACGTTCGTGAGCTGAATTACGACTTGGCCGCGCTCGAGCCGATGGTCGCCAAGCCGCACACGGTCGACAACGTCTGCCCGGTGAGTGAGGTCGCCGGAACGAAGATCAACCAGTGTCTGGTCGGCACGTGCACCAACGGGCGATTGAACGACCTGCGCGAAGCCGCCGCGATCGTGCGCGACAAAAAGATCTCACCCAACGTGCGAATGCTTATTCTGCCGGCGTCGCGTTCGATTTACGAGGCCGCGACCGAGGACGGCACGTTGCTGACACTCTCAAGAGCAGGCGCGACGATCCTGCCCTCCGGATGCGGGCCGTGCCTCGGCGCGCACCAGGGGGTGCTCGCTCCGGGCGAGGCCTGCCTGTCCACCGCAAACCGGAACTTCAAGGGACGCATGGGCTGCAAAGAGGCTGAGATCTACCTGGCCGGTCCGGCTACGGTGGCCGCCTCGGCGCTGCACGGCGAGATCACCGACCCCCGGAAGGAGGTGTAGGCGTGAGAGTCTGGAAATACGGAGACGACATAAACACCGACATGCTGTTTCCCGGCAAGTACACCTACACCTGCAGCACCGCCGAGGAGATCAAGCCACATTTGCTCGAAGACCTGGACGCGGAATTCGCCGGAAACGTTGCCGCCGGAGACGTGCTACTGGCCGGCAAGAACTTCGGCTGCGGCTCGTCGCGCGAGCAACCGGCGCTCGGCCTGAAGGCCGTGGGAGTCCAGGCGATCATTGCCAGGAGTTTCGCCAGGATCTTCTATCGGGCGGCGATCAACCAGGGACTGCTGCTGGTGGAATGCCCGGACGCGGTGGAGGCCTTCAAGGAAGGTGACAAGATCGAGCTGGACGCCGAGGCCGGACAGATCAAGGTGGGACAGCAGATGCTCAGCTTCCCCAAGCTGCCCCCCGAGATTCTGGCCATTCGCGAGGCCGGCGGGCTCTTGCCGTACACCCGAGCGGCATTGAAGAAACGTTGAGCCGCGTGGCGCTAGCGCTCGGTCACGGCTTGTCTTGCAGTTAGTAGCGTCGGCCCCCCGCGGCCGACGTAGGCGATCGAACGGCTATCGACAATCTACGTCGGCCGCAGGGGGCCGACGCTACCCGGAAGGAGAAACAGTCGTGAGCACAGACGCAAAGCCCGAATGGGCCACGGTCACGACCAAGGTCGAGCCGAACAACCTGGTCATCGCCGGATATCCATTGTCCCAGCTGATCGAGTACTCCAACGTGCTGGAGACGGCGCACCTGCTGATCAAGACCGAGCTTCCCACCCCGGCGGAGCTCGCGGCGCACACCCAGGCCGCCTACCAGGCCGCGATGAAGCCGGCGCCCAAGGTGCAGCGCTTCGAGGGCGAGGACATCTCGGCGGCGCTTGGCGCGTGCCTGCTGATGGACGGCGAGCTGTTCGCCGTACCGCAGACCGGCGATGACGGTCCGGTCAACAAGACCATCTTCGCGCTCGGCCGCTTCGCCCGCTATCTGGCCTACCTGCTGGGCAACGAGGCCGCCCTGGATAAGGCCACGGCCGACGAGCCGTTCGGTAACCTGATCTACCGGGCGGTGACCGGCGAGGAGAAGGTCGACCCCAAGAAGGGGCTGATGATCGAGACCATGGTCGTCGCCAGCGTGGACCACGGCGTGACCCCGCCCTCGGCTCAGGCCGGCATGATCGCCGCCTCGGTGCGGGCCGACTACGCCATGTCGCTGTGCAGCGGCGTAGGCGCGATCACCGACGTGCACGGCGGCGCGGGCCGCATGGCCGCCCTGGTCTTTCAGAAGATCGTGGCGAAGGCCGAGCAGGAGAAGCTGTCCATCGAGCAGGCGACCGAAGCACTGGTCCGCGAGTACAAGGAGACCAAGAAGCGGATCCAGGGTCTGGGGCACCGCGTCCACAGTCAGGACCCGCGGCGCGACGTGCTGTGGCGGCGCGTCAAGGAGTACGGCCTCGCCGGCAAGTGCGTCGAGGTGTCGGAGTGCATCTCCGACATCTTCCAAAACGTGAGTGGCAAGAACCTGCCGATCAACGTCGACGGCGTAATCGGCGCGATCGTGGCCGACATGGGCGTGGACGTCGATCTGGCCAAGGCGCTGTTCGTCTTCGGCCGCGTGGCCGGTCTCTCGGCGCACTACTTCGAGGAGATCGCCACCCAGCGTCCGATGCGGCGGATCAACTTCGGCGACGCCGTCTACGAGGGCCAGGCCGATCGGGACTATCCGAAGTAAGCAGTCAGCGGTCAGCAGTCAGCAGTCAGCGATCAGCGATCAGCCGAAAACCGAGCGTCTAGTGCGGTGATTCAAAAACGGCGCACATTGCGAGAGCCCCTAAAGCAAGGGTGGCACAGGCGTCTCGCCTGTGCGCACGCCACCGGCGAGACGCCTGTGCCACCCTGATAAGATGCCAACAAAACAGCATGGGTCAGACCAGTAGCGACCGGATTACGCGAATGCCTGATAGCTGACGGCTGATGGCTGAGAGCTGATGGCTGAAAGCTGAACGCTGAAAGCTGATAGCCGAAAGCTTTAACCGCAACAAAGGAGAGATCATGGCAGCCCTACCCGAATACCAGACGCGGGTGCTCCTCGACACCAAGGAGGTACCGCTCGTAGAGGGTGTGTTCGTGGCGGCCGGGGCGGAACTCCCGGAGCCGCTCCCCCAGACACCGGTATACCTCAAGGCCCAGATCCCCGGCGCCACCAGCCGTGCGGCCCAAGGCTTGGTTCGCCGCTGCGACACCAAGGAGCAGTTGCAGAGCGGCCTGAAGGAGCTTCTGGCGCCGGGTTCCTGGGGCCAGGCCGAAGGCGTGCTGGTGGCCAACGCCGTCAAGATGACCGGCGAGTACTATGCGGCCTGCATGCTGGACTTCGGCAGCGCCGCGAAGCTGCCCCACGGCGTGCTGCTCTTCTCGACCGAGGGCGGCTCAGGCGTGGAACAGCGCGCCGCCAGCCTGCACAAGATCCCGTTCTCCCTGCTGAACCTGCCGAGCGCGGACGACCTGATCGCGAAGCTGGGCAAGGTGGAAAACGCCCAGGCGATCGGCAAGTTCCTCGAGGGCTTCATCCAGACCTACGCGCGCTACAAGCTGACCGTGCTCGAGGCCAACCCGATCGGCGTGTTGGAGGACGGCTCGCTGCTGGTGGTGGACTGCCGGGCCGAGTTCGAGAAGCAGGCGGTGGGCAAGAAGGACGCGGAGCTCTTCGCGGCCGCGCCGGTCACCAAGGAGGACAAGACCCGCCTGGAGCGCATGGCGGACAAGATCAACGAGGCTGATCCGGCCGGGACCGGCTTCATCCGTGAGAACCGCGAGCCGGCCCCCGCGGACGCCTGGCGCGTGGCCACCAACCTGTGCGGCGGCGGCGGCAAGATGCTCTGGGAGATGACCACCGGGGCGCGCGAAGACATTTACTCCATGAACGAGTCCGACACCTCCGGGGGCCTGTCGGCCTTCAAGAGTTACCGCGTGCTGCGCGCCATTCTGGAGATGGAGGACTCGCAGGTGTTGCTGCTTACCGGGTCCGGCATGGGCTTCCAGAATCAACACTACGTGGCGGCCGCCGTATGGAAGGCCCTGCGCGAAAGCCCCACCCCGCTGCCGGCACTGCTGCGTTTCGGCGGGACCGACGAGGACAAGGCCCGCGACCTGATCGAGAACGTCGCCCCCAGCCTGCCGGTGCCGGTCAAGACCTACATGCCCCACGTGTTCCCCAACGCCATGGTGGACGACATCGCGGCGATGGCTACCAAGCAGCGCATCAAGGTGACCCCCGAGCCGCAGCCTACGGGCGAGCCCACCTTCCGCGTTGACGTGCCGCCGGGGGACTTCTTCTTCTTCCCGGACAAGTGGGACCAGGACGAGGCACCCCCCTGTGTCGGCGCGTGCCCCAACAACTTCCTTTCGTGGAACGCCGAGCAGCACACCGTCGAGCCCGTGGAGGGGGCGCGCTGCATCGGGTGCCTGATGTGCGAGGTGGCTTCGCTGCTCGAGGGCAACGGTGAGCTCCGTATCAGACTTGATCTGCCGGAGGTGGTCTAATGAAGAACGGCATCCTAAAACACCTGATCGGAATCGAGGAGCCCAAGGCGCTGGTCGTCGGCATGACCGGCAAGCAGGGCCAGACCAGCAGCAAGCTGATGATGAAGATGGGCACCAACGTGCTCGCGGGCTGCACACCCGGCAAGGGCGGGCAGGAAGTGCTCGACAAACCGATCTACAACAACGCCAAGGAAGCCGTCGCGGCCAATCCCGAGCTGAACTGCGCCGTGATGTACGTGCCGGCCGGGGCCATCAAGGGCGCGGCGATGGAGGCCATGGACGCGGGGCTCAAGTTTGCCGTGCTCACGGCCGACGGCGTGTCAACCCACGATGAAGCCGTGCTCAAGGAGTACGCCAAGGCCAAGAGCTGTACTTATCTGGGGCCCAATACGGTCGGTATGCTCGATACGTCGGGCTACCTGTTCGGCATGATCGGCGGCAGCGCGACCTGGGCCAGGAAGAACTACCTGCCCGGTTGCGTGGGTGTGATCTCTCGCTCGGGCGGACTCTCACAGTTGCTGGGCGCCTTCCACTGCCGCCCCAATCTGCCCGGTCCGCGCGAGGACGGCAGCTTCGGCCCGCTGTGGGGCGAGCAGTACCCCGGCGTGACCGCGGTGTTGTGCACCGGCGGCGATCCGATGCCCGGCGTCACGATGATCGACGCGGCGCTGGCCTTCCAGAAGGATGAACGTACCAAGGTAATCGTGGCCTACGGCGAGACCGGCACGACGCAGGAGAACGATCTGGCCGCCGTCGTCAAGTCGGGGCAGGTCACCAAGCCGATGATCGTCTTTCTGGGCGGGATGTTCACCAAGGCCGGAGTGGCCCAGAGCCACGCCGGCGCCATGATTCGCAACGAAGAAGAGACCTACGCGTACAAGCGCAAGGCGATGGAAGAGGCCGGCATCACGGTGGTCGAGCGTCCCGACGCCGTCTTCGCCCAGACCGCCAAGGTGCTGGGGCTGTAGGTCGGGCGCCCCCCGTGTCGGTGGTTTGCCGGCACGGCGTTTCGAGGAAGACGCCAGCCAGGCGCCGATGCGCCGCATCAACTTTGCGGAAGCAGTCTACAAGGGCAAGAAATTGAGGGAGTTTCCGAAGTAGGACGGCGCCAACTGCTGCACTGAACACGGCCAAGGGCCGCTCCAGAGCTTCTCGATAGATCGAGGGGGTTTCTGGGGCGGCCCTTGACCGTGCCGCCCGTGCCACCCGTTATCGGTCATCTCGGGCGGGAGGGGTATCGGTGACGAACTCGCGGGTGGCGTAGTACACGGCCTTGTCGAAGAAGATTGCAATGCGGCGAGACAGCTCGAGCATGCGGTAGGCGTCGATCGGTCGTTCCCAGGCGCTCTGGGCGCGGATGAAAGTCCACACGTGCTTCTTCAATAGTGTGACCGCGCTCAGCAGTTCGTGCACCCGGAGACCTTGTGCCTCTCGCTCCTTCGCGACCATCCGGTAGAACGTCTTGATCTCATTAGGCGTGACGTCACCCTTGAGCCAGCGGCTGAACTGCGAAATGGCCGCGGTGGCCCGCTCCATAAGCTGGTCAGGGTCGATCATCTGGTACGAGGCGGTGGTGGCGTTGGTGCGCACGTCGATCAGCCAGAGCCCGGCGACCTCGTCCGCACGATCCTGAATCAACGCCACCAGCTCGTCGGAGAGCATGGCCTTGTCTTCATCGCTCTGGAGTGTCCGGAACGAATCCTGGATCGCCCAGGCTTCCTCGTGCGCTGCCGCACAGGCCCGCAGTGCTTTCCTGTTGGAGCTGAACGCCAGCGGCGGATGCTCTTCGATCGGGAAGTAGCGCACCTCTTCGGCGTCGTCGCCCGGCTGCTCGTGACCACGCAACTTCTGCATTTCGAACGTGACAATCAGCAGGTCGCCGTAATGACTGCTTTCCAGCGAGTCGGCGTCGAGCAGCCGCAGAACATGCGCCTCGATGCCGGTCTCTTCCTTGAGCTCGCGCAGGGCCGCCGCGGTGATCGTCTCGCCCAATTCGGCAAAACCCATGGGGAGACACCACATCCCTTGATACGGCTCGTGTCGGCGCTTGACCAGCAGCACCTCGCGACGCTGGTTGAGCACGACCGAGGCCGCGACGGGCAAGGGGTTCTCGTAAAAGACGGCCTCGCACGCGGGACAGACGACGCGCGGTCGCTCGTCCACCACCCGGGTGACCACGGCCTGACCACACCGTGCACAATAGCTGGGTCTCACGGGCATCGGGGCTTCCGACAACGAAAGGCGGCGTCATTCTTGGCCAGGACCACCCGGCCCTGACGCGCCAGACACGCTTGGATAGCTCGCCAGAGCGGCTCGGGCAACTCGCTGCCGGGCTCCGAACCCGGCGATAGGAACGGCAGCTTGAACCGGAGATACGTGAGCAAGTCGTCGTGCTTGGCCGCCTCGAACGCCAGCGAGTTGCGGTAGTCTACGCGCTCCACTTCGCCAAACCATGGCTCCAGCAGGCTGCCGCCATTTTCCGCGGAGAAGTTGCGACTGACCGGGAGCAGGTGTGAGTCGGATTCCTGCGCTGCGACGGCACGCAGCAAATCCCGGCAGGACTCCTCCATATGCGTCAGCACGACGAACAACCCCTGCGGAGCCAGAACGCGGGCCACTTCCGGGATGACCTCCGGAAAAAAGTAGAGCGAGTACGAGGCCACAATCAGATCGAAACTGTCGTCCGGCCAGTCAAGCCGCGCATCGATTCGCCGACAGATGAAGCTGCCCGTGCGCGACATCCCGGCCACCAGTTCCAGATAGGGCTGCTCGTTCGCCGAACAGGCATCCAGACCCACGATCCGGGCAGCGGGCGCGACCCGCCGGGCGACGGCCTCGGTCATGAAGCCGAACCCGCAGCCCAGGTCGAGGATTGTCGTGGCGGAGGAAAGGTCGAGACCGTCCAGCACCACCTCGCGCACGTCGGCGCGGTTTGTCGACCGGCGGCGAATGAGATCCGCGATGGCGGCGTGCCTTGCCGGGCTTTCAAACGACGATAGGGACCACTAAGCCATCATCCTCAATTATCCCCGCTTCGAGGCGGATTTCAAAGACATCCGCCCGCCTCCGACCGGGCTGCACCAGCAGAAGGTCGGCCGGCATCTCAAGATCTTGCCTTGGGCTTGGACTTGGCACGGGGCGAGCGCGCGGGCAGGCGTGTGTCAAACGGAATCGTCACTTTGCACTCACCCTCCTCCACTTCGATCTGGACGGCGTAGCCGCATTTCTGAAAGATGCGCAGCATGCCCGAATTGATCGCGAGCACGTCGGCGGTGAAACCGGCGATACCGTGCGTCTGAGCTATGCGGATCAGCGTGCTCAGCAGTATGGTGCCGATGCCCTTCCCTTGCCAGGCGTCGCAGACCAGGTAGGCCGAGTCCGCCAGGTTCGTCTGGGGATGGTTGCTGTAGTGACCGATGCCGATCAGATCGGCCTCCTCCGAGGAATCGGCCAGCACGACCATGGCCATGTCGGCCGCGTAATCGACGCGCAGGAACTCCTGCAGTTTCTCATGCGGCATGGTCTGAATTGCCCGGAAGAACCGGTCATGGACCGACTTGTCGGACAGTCTGTAAAACATCTCGCGCAGACGCGACTCGTCGGTCAGCTTCAGCGGCCGCATGAAGGCCTTCGACTTGTCCCGCAACTCAATCCACTGCTCCAGCTCATGTGGATAGACCGGCGTCGCAACCGTCAGTTCAATCTGATCGGCGTATACCAGGTTGCGCGCCTTGGCCTCGTTCAGCAGCCACGGGCGGAACAACGGATCGGCGATCTCGATCAGGGCCATGGCCCGCTCGCGGATGCTCTTGCCGTGCAGATGCGCCACGCCGTGCTCGGTCACCACGTAGTGCACGTCCGCCCGGCTGGTGGTCACGGCGGCACCGTGCTTGAGATGCGAGACGATGCGCGAGATAGTGCCGCCCGCGGCGGTTGACGGCAGGACGATGATCGGCTTGCCGTCGGTGGAGCGGGCCGCGCCACGAGTGAAGTCTACCTGTCCGCCCACGCCATTGTAGAACGTCGGCCCGAGCGAGTCGGCGCAGACCTGCCCGGTGAGATCGACCTCGATGGCGGAATTGATCGAGACCATCTTGTCGTTCAGGGCGACGATGAAGGGGTCGTTGACGTATTCGGTCGGGTGGAACTCGATCGACGGGTTGTTGTCGATGAAATCGTACAGCTTGCGCGAGCCCATCGCGAAGCTCGCCAC
Source organism: uncultured Planctomycetales bacterium (assembly GCA_964508075.1). Lineage (GTDB taxonomy): Bacteria > Planctomycetota > Phycisphaerae > UBA1845 > Fen-1342 > JALSRY01. The sequence continues at coordinate 11,402 of CAZDTB010000016.1, read as the reverse complement.
GATCTTATCCGGATGCAGCGTTTTTCTGGCACCGGTGATGACCCCCTTCTCGACCAGCGGGATGATGCCGTCGCTGAACATCTCGGTGTGGATGCCCAGATCCTTGACCCCCTCCAAGCTGTGCAGGATCGCGTCCGGGATCTTGCCGATCCCCAGTTGCAGCGTCGCCCCGTCCTCGATCAGCCCCGCCACGTGCTTGGCAATCCGCCTGGAGGTTTCGTCCGGCGTGCCCTGAACAGCCTCCAACACCGGCCGATCGGTGGGCACCAGCAGGGCGATGTCGTCCACGTTGATCAGGCAGTCCCCGAAGACGCGCGGCATCTGGGCGTTGACTTCCGCGACGACTATCCGGGCAGACTCCGCCGCGGCCTTGACGATGTCTGTCGAGACGCCGTAGGTGCAATTCCCCTGCTCGTCGGGAGGGCTCACGCTGATCAGGGCCACGTCGATGGCCACGCGTCGCGAACGAAACAGCCTGGGAATCTCCGACAGGAAGAGCGGGGTATAGTCCGCCCGGCCCTGGGCGACGGCCTCGCGGACATTGGGCCCGATGAAGTAGGCGTTGTGCCGGAAGCGGTGGCCCAGACGAGGCTCCGCATAGGCCGCCAAGCCTAGCGTGAGTATATGCACGATCTCGGTGTCGGCGATGTCCTCCCGAGCGGAGAGGGCCGCGACCAGCGTTTCCGGCTCACCCGCCCCGGACCCCAGGAACACACGCTGCCCGTGCCTGACACAAGCTACAGCCTGCTCGGCGCTGACGACCTTATCCGCGTAGCGTTCCTGCCACGATGATTTGTCTTCAGCACTCACCGGCCGCTCCTGGCAAGCCTGGCAGGCCTGATCCGGGATGCCATCAACAGTCTCCATCGGGTGATACGGCTGGTCTTCTTCGCTGCCAGTGTACCCAATCCGACAGACACATTGAATAGGCCCGGCACGCTTCGCCAAACACCATCTCTGATGTTCGGCGTATATGAGTCTCAACTCCTGGACGCTGGCGACCCGGTCCGACCGAAGACGTTCCGGGCACAGCTCCGCGTAGCGCCGCTGCCCAACCGCGAACTGACCCTTTGCACCTACCGGGCTCACGCTGACGAGGTGCGACCGTCAACCCTTCCGCACGCGCGGAGACTCGGTCGGTGGGGCGCTCAGCTTCACAGTGGCATCTGTTCGCGATAGAGTGCACGCGCACGTGAGCGTGCGGCACGCCACATCCCTGACTCACGAGTTAAAGGACCGGAAGCGAATGAACCCGCAGAACGAGAGGGTGCAAACATGAGTGAACACGCACACGCCGGATCGTGTGATTGCTGCTCCATGTCGCGGCGCTGTTTCCTGGCGGCGTCGGCCGGCACACTGGCGGCGCCGTGGATGGCGGTCGCGGCGCCGCGACCCGGCGACCAGGAGAACCTCGGCGAGTACATCGACCTGGCCGGCTTCCGACCCAAACCCAAGGTACGGATCACGTCCGTGGTGGTCCGTGAGAAGCCGCCCTACTGGCTCGGCTGGCCCGGCACGGCGTACGACGTGGAAGGGCATCGGGCGGAATACGCGCGCGTCTTCTCGGAAGCGGCCAAACGCGTGGGCGTCGAGCTGCGGCAGGAAGAGCTGCCGCTGGAAAACGACGACGCCGTCGATGCGTTTGTCAAGAAACTGAACTCAGAGAAACCCAACGCGCTGCTGGTGCACGTGCAGCACCTCTACGTGTGGCGTCGCGTGGACGCGCTCGCGCGGGCGGGCGTGCCCACGATCATCTTTGCCCCAATCGGGATGGCCTTTACGCCTCACGTCCGGGAGATCTCACGCCGACCGGGCGTGCACGTGATCTCCTCGCTGGAGACCAGCGCGCTCGAGCAGGCGTTTCGGATGATTCGCGCCAAGCACCAGTTGGAGCAGACGCGTGTGCTGGTCGTGGCGGGGGACAAGCGCCAGGAAACCGTGCTCGAGCGGCTCGGCACGAAGATCCGCTACGTCCCGCGTCCGAGTCTGCACGAGCTGTTTCAGCGGATGCCCGTGACGGACGAGGTTCGGGAAGTCGCGAAGAAGATGGGACAAGGTGCCCAGAAGATCGTCGAGCCGAGCCCGGACGATCTGCTCAACGCGGCCCGTTCGTATATCACCGCCAAGCGCCTCATGCAGGACGAGTCCTCTCACGCGATCACCACCGACTGCCTGGGCATGGTCTCGGCCAAGACCGTGCCCACGCCGCCCTGTATGGCCGCCACGTTGTTTCAGAACGCCGGCGTGACCTACGGCTGCGAGGCCGACCTGTTCGCCGCGATCTCGTTGATGTTCGTCAGCTATCTGTTCGACCGGCCCGGTTTCCAGAACGACCCGGTCCCGGAGACGGTCAGGAACCTGCTGATCGCGGCGCACTGCACGTGCGGGACGCGTCTGAACAGCTTCGACCAGCCGCCCGAGCCGTACATCCTCCGGTCGCACTCGGAGTCGGACCTCGGCGTCTCGATGCAGGTGCTGTGGCGTGAGGGTCAGCCGGTCACGCTGGTCCGCTTCCAGAACCCGAACGAGCTGATCCTGGATACCGGCACCGTGGTGGGCAACGTGAACACGCCGCCCGCGGGCGGCTGCCGCACTAGTGTGGAAATCGCCATGGACCGCGTTGAGGACGCGCGCGACGTGCTCGGCTTCCATCAGGCGGTCTTCTATGGCGATCACCGCCGGGACGTCGAGGCCTTCTGCCAGATGTACGGGATTCGCGTGATCAACTCGCCCGAGAAGGCACCGAGGAGAGCAAACGCATGAAAGACGCACTGCACTTGATGATCGCGGCGGCAACCTTGGCCCTGATGGCTCCGAGTCTCGCCGGGTCGGACCTGCTCCTCAGCTCGCCGGGCCTGACGCCTTCAAAGGTCGACAGTGAGGGCGTCGTACACGAGGACTGGGGAACCGTGGCACTGCGCATCCGCGAGCCGGCGGGAGCCAAGATAACCGGGCAACGTTACGAACACGACCCGGTCCCTACGGCCATCACCACCGTAGCGGCCGGATCGGTCACGCTCACCCAGACCGCCTACCGCGCGCCGGTTTGGCCCCGCGGCATCGACGTGCTCACCGCGCGGCTCCGGAACACGGCCGACGAGGCTGTCGGCGCGTGCCTGGATGTGATCGTTCCGGAGCAGATGACCGTCGGCGAATCCGTGGGCATGCTTCACGGCCGAGCGGTGCTGGGCCTCCCGAAGGGTGCCGCGCCGGTGCGCGAGGCGCGCGCGTGGGGTTGCACCGGCGGCGTGGTTCCCATGCCGGGCTGGGCCAGGCCGAAGGGACAGTGCGACCCGGCGTTCCGCAACATCAGCGCTGGGATGGGAGGCGTGCCCATCATCTACCGCTTCGCTGTTCCAGAGGGTTCAGAGAGGACCGTGGTCCTCGGCTTCTGCGAGAGCCATTGGCCCAGCGCAGGGATCCGTCCGCTGGAGATTTATGTGGAAGGGGCCGCGAGATCAGAGATCGACCCGATTGCCGCATGGAGCCAACACCGACCGGGCTGCCTACGGTTCGATGCTGTTGACCTGGACCGCGACGGCCGCCTGCAGGTCGTGGTGGCGCCGCACCCCGAGGCCAGTGACCGGAACACCATCCTCAACGTGATCTGGGTGTTCTCGCCCGATGTCTATGTGGATACCCGGGACGTTCTGCATGGCAAGATGACCTCCCAGGCCGAGTATTACGTCGACGTCGGCGGCGAGAAGGATCAACTACTCTATAAGGGCGGCAAACTAACCTACCAGTTGCGGCTGGAGCCAAACGCGAAGCAAGAGCTGACGTTCTTCTTGGCAAGCCCGGGCAGCCCGTCGGTGCCGGACCCCGAGAACACAGCCTGGACGTCTGACAGCCTGCGCCGCGCCACCGAAGAGGTCTGGGCCGCCCATCAAGCCGCCAAGCCCGAGTAATACGTGTTCGGATTGGTTCACATGCCCGCACGGCCGACACGGCCGTGCCACGTCGAAAGTGGATTCAAGTGCGGCACGGCTGTGTCAGCCGTGCCTTCAGAGCATGCGTTTCAACCGGGACTCGTGTCACCTACTCCTAGGTTGTTCCGTAGACGGCGAGCAGCGCCGCCAGATCCGCGAGGTCCACGTCGCCGTCGCAGTCGAGATCGCCGTCTACGTAGGTCGCGCCACTGGTCGTGCCGTAGTGCGCCAGCAGTTGAGCCAGGTCGCTCAGATCAACATCCCCGTCGAAATCCAGGTCGCCGATTGGGAACGGCGAATCGATCCGGATCGCGTAGAGGTCGGCCCCGCGACCGGACTCGTTGGCGTGAATGTGCTTGCCGCAGGCCGAGATGTACACCGTGCCGGCGCAGGTGGTACCGATATCGACGTCGAACATCGAACCCGGCGTGTCAACGGTCAAAACCGGAGTCGGGTCGGCGTGCTGGAACACGTGGATCTCGGGATTGGTGTTGCCAACGTCACCCCACGACGCGACCGCCACGTAGCTCCCGTCCGCGGTGACCGCGATGTCATCGGGAATGTCCTGATACCCCCCCGAGCCGGCGGCATACAGATAAGTCCAGTGTGGCGTACCGGACGGCATATCGAAGAGCTCGATCCGGTTTTGCAGGAAATCCGAGGATCGATAGAACCCGACGACCAGCGTACTGTTGTCCGTCGAGAACGCGCACCGCCCGGTATAGAAGCCACTGACCGAGCGCGTCCACAGTAAGCCGTACGACGTCCCGTTCCACTCGCGCACCGTCAGACCCGGCCAGCCGTACGCGAGGTACTGTCCGTCGCCGGAGATCGCGATCACGGAAGACGATGCCCCCGCCGAGGCGCTCCAGCGCTCGGTGCCGGCGACGGTATCGAAGACGTATATAGACGCAGTCGCATAGACCGCGATGAGCTCGCCGTGCTCGGTGATGCCGAAGTTCCGCGCGAACGTGCCCCCCGGCGGGTCGTACGTGCCGAGCGGAACCGAGGAATTCGCGTCAAAGTAGTACAGCCGCGCGGTCGACGGGTCGGTGTACATCGTCACCAGCACCGCGATCGTCGACCCGTCCGGGGAGACCAGGACGCTCCGGTGCGTAAGCCCGCAGGAGTTGATGACATACGACCAGTCGGGTGTCGATGACTCCGGATGCCACTTGTAGACCGTGGCGGTCTGAGTTCCTGAGTTGTAGTCCAGGCCCGCCAGCACTTCCGCATCTCGTGAGACAGACACTTCGAATCGCGTCCCCGAGTAGATCCACTCCGGAATCTCATCACCCTCGAGCTCGAAGTACTCGAACTCCTGTGGCGGATTGAGCCAGGTCCCGGCACAGACGCTGCCGTCGGGGATGGAGATGCCGCTGGTTGTGTAGACCGGCTGCGACTCGTACTTGTGCCACAGCACGCCGTCGCGAAGCGGCCCGCCGGTCTCGCCTTGCCCGTCCGTGGCGAGATTCACATCGCCCGTGCCCGGCGTTTGCTCGTGCACGACCATGGGGCCGTCGGCGCCGATCCGCAGCACGGTTTGCACTTCGTCCGCGAGCACGGTGGAGCCCGCGCACACGCACACGGCCAACAATGAAATTACGCTTGTCGCTCGAAACATGTCTTCTCTCCTTTCGTCCGGTTTCAATGCTGTCGGACGCGCATCCCACCAGTGGTGCCGAGTCCCGCCTCGCAGGGCGTCCGTTTCGCAGCAGCCTTACTCACACGTCGTCCCGTAGACACTCAGCAGCGCCGCCAAGTCTGAGAGGTCCACGTCGCCGTCGAAGTCGACGTCGCCGTCCTCGTGCTCCGCGCCGCTGGTTGTGCCGTAATTAGACAGCAGTTGGGCCAGGTCGGCCAGATCGATGTCCCCATCGCCGTCGAGGTCACCGGGGCAGTCGCACTCGTCGGGCAAACCGTTGCCGTTCTCATCCGCGCTAGTGCCGTCGGCGATGTCGCAAATGTCCAGCGTGGCGTTGCCGTTGCAGTCGGATAGGCCGCGATAGACGTACGCCGCGCCGGAATTGTTGCCGTGGTCGTCGTCGTTCCGGGCCCCGACGATGGCGGTGTCGGCGCCGAGCGCGACGGAGCAGCCGAGGCTGTCGACCAGGCCCGGATCGCTGGAGAGCAGCTTGGCGGCCTCGGTCCAGCCGCGCGCGCCCGGCGTAAAGACATAGGCCGAGCCGGCGGCGCTGTAACCCTGATTGGTCTCGTTGGCGGCTCCGATCACGATCAGATCGTCAGCCAGTGTGGCGCAGTGGCCGAACTGGGCGTTGTCCGAGCCGTCGCTGGCCACGAGCTTGTCAACCTGGGTCCATAACGTCCCGCTCCCCTGGAACACGTACGCCGAGCCAGACGTGGAGCCCATGTCATCGTCCGCGGGGGCGCCGACCACGAGCGTCACCCCATCGAGCGCCACGCAGTTGCCGAAGTTGTCGGACGTCGCCCCGTCGTCGGGATGCAGCTCGACACCCGCGTTCCAGCTCGTCCCGGTGCGGGTGTAGACGTAGGCCGAGCCCGAATTGCTGCCATTGTCGTTGTCCCCGATCGATCCGACCACGACGGTGTCACCCTCGATGTCGACCGAGAAGCCGAACTCGTCCCAGGCCTGCCCGCCCACGGCCACCAGCTTGGCCTGCTGGCTCCAGCTCGTTCCACTGCCCACGAACACGTAGACCGAGCCCGAGTGCTCGCCCAGGTCATCGTCCCCGATCGCTCCGACCACGATCGTATCGCCGTCGATCGCGACGGATTCGCCAAACAAGTCGACATCGGTGGCGTCGCCGGCAGTCAGTTTGGCCTGATAGCTCCAGCTCGTTCCGCTGCGCTCGAAAACGTAGGCGGAGCCCGAATTGCCGCCCGCATCGTCGTCGTAGCGGCTTCCGACCACGATCGTGTCGCCGGTGATGGCGACCGACCAGCCGAAGAAGTCGGTGAACGCCCCGTCGGGGGCCACCAGCTTGGCCTCCTGCGTCCAGCTCTCACCGTCCGTCACGAACACGTATGCTGCGCCGGTCTCGTTCTCGTCGCCGAATGCCCCGATGACAACCGTGTCGCCGGAGGAGGACATAGACACGCCGAACTTGTCAGAGATGGAGGCGTCGTCGGCGTGGAGTTGGCTCAGCTCGTGCGTCTGACACTGGGCATTGACCGGAGTTGCACCGATCACTGCACTCAGTAGCACGCCCGTGGCTAACACCGGCATCGTGCGGCTGCTCAACCAGCAGGGCATCTTCCGTTCCTCCGTCACCACGGCGGGTTCTCCGACCCCGTGCCGTTCCCCGCCGGAATCGAGAAGTGCTCGCCCTCCATCCTAGCAACCAAGCAACCGCGGATCAATGAAACGTTATCGTCGATGCGCGGATCGAGAATCGGTGGGATCGTCGTGCTTGCAGCGCACAGACAGACGCCCGGGACCTCGCGGGCACCTCGGTTTCGCGGAGTTCCGAAGAGTCGGCTCGGGGCTGGTCCTTATCACCGCCGGGCAGCTATGGAGCGAGAAATTCGCGCTCGATAAACGCTGCCGCGTCGCCGAAGGCTTTGGCCGCTTGATCGAAGTCGACCTGCATCTGGCGAATATCCTTCAGATCACACACTCGCGAGGCTTTGGTTGCCTTGCCGTGCAGCGGGATCTGAGCTGAGGGGCCGTCGGCGAGACGGGCCTCGACCTCCGGTGAGAGCAGATAGTCGATCAGGCGCTGGCCCGCTTCGGGGTGCGGGCAGTCCTTGATCAGGGCCAGCGTATTCGGCAGCAGCAACGTTCCCATCTGATCATCCGCGCCGTCCGGGAAGATAATGGCGACGGGTTTACCCGCCTCCTGCTCGATGATCGCGTCATCAGTATCGGTGAGGCCGAAGGCGAGCCGCCCGGCGGCAACCATCTCGGCGCAGGTCCTATTTCCGGCCACGATCTGGATGTCATTCCGTTTGTAGGAATGCAGCAGTTCCTGGGCCTGCTCCCGACCCAGTGCCGCGAACAGGCAGGCAACGTGCGAGGCCGTCGTGCCGAAGAGCGGCTTGGCGATGCCAGTCCGCCCTTTCCACTTTGGGTCGGCAAGAGCGCTGATGGAAGTAGGCAGCTCCTCGAGTTTCACTAGGTCGGTGTTGACGATGATCACGCGGGCCCGCGCGGCGAAGCCGTGCCAATAGCCCTGCGGATCGCGGTAACGCGCCGGGTAGTTCTCGGCCTGCGCGGGTCGGCAGGGTTGCAGCAGGCCTTCGTTCCTGAGCCGCAGGGTGTTCAGAATTTCGTTGTTCCAAAAAACGTCGCAGCGCGGGCGGCCCCTCTCGGCGCGAATGCGATTGACCAGTCCGACCGTCTTCGTCGACTCCGCGTCATAAACCGGGCCCACCTTGATGCCGGTCCGGGCAGTGAAGTCGGCCAGGATCGGCTCGGAGAACTGCCGGTCGAGCGCGGTGTAAACCACGACCTCATCCTGCATTGCCCCTGAGGATCGACCGGGTTGCTCAGCTTGCTGCTCGCAGCCGAAGAGCAAGCCAGCGAGGGCGACGATCGGAATCAGCGCTCGCATCATCGCGGAGGTGACCTTTCCACCCGAGGGATCGTCACGTCGGCACGCCTGCCGCACTCAAAGCGCGTCTGACAAGATAGACCAATACAAGCCAGGGGATCAGGATATACGCGACGGAGAGCAGTGCCAACACAGCCAGGTCGCGGTACACACCGAAGTGTACCAGCGTGGCGGCGCGGACCGAGGCCAGCGCCCAGCCGGGTGGAGCCAGAAGGATCGTGGTGCCGACCTCCCCGAAGCAGAGGATCACAATCACCAGCCAAACCACGGCGGCGTGCCCGATGGCGGCCGGCCAGTAGACATGACGTTGCAGGGCCAGCCAGTTGCAGCCGTCGATCCGCGCGGCCAACTCGGTCTCCACCGGAATACGCTGAACGGCGGGTATCAACAGAAGGATTCCGAATGGCAGAAAGCGGACGACGTAGCCGAGGATGACCACTCCGGGCGAGTCATAGAGCCGACCCGCCAACCCCGGCCGATTCAGCAGATCGATCAGGCTGACGCCTGCGACCGGAGCGGGCATCGCCAGCAAGAGCACCACCGCAGCGTAAATGAACCAGCGCAGCCGGCGCGTGCGCAGCGCTGCCCAGGCCGACCCGACCGCGAAGAGCACGATGGTCGTAGCGCCGATGATCGCTCCCAGGGCGGATCTGAGCAGCTCCGGCTGCAAGGTGCCGACCGTCGTGATCAACCGTTGAAGCGACTCGATGCGCCGCAGCAACGAGACCGCCGGAAGCCCGAGCAACGCGAGAACGGTGATGAAGCATAGGATCCCCACGGGCCAGCGCCAGTGACCGAGTGCGATGACTCGGGGTGACGCGCCGAAGTGCCAGGGCGAGCGTTCGCCGAGTAGCCGGTAGCGCAGTTGCATCGCGACCAGCATCACCGCGAGTAGGATCAGTACCGGCATGCCGACCAGGACCGGGCCGGCGGCGGTGTGATGCCGCGCGTACTGGGTGTAGACTTCCTCGGCGAAGGTGCGGACGAGCAGCATGTCCGCGACGGATTGGTCCGTGACGACCAGCAGAACGACGATCATCGCCATCGTGGCGATGCCCCAGCCGGCCTGGGGAATCGTGACGCGCAGCACGACCGCCGAATCGTCCGCGTCGAGTCGCGCCTGGTCCTCCAGGTCACGATCCGCCGAGCGAAAGACCGCCGCCAGTACGATGATGGCCAGCGGCGTGCAGATCAGCCCGTGCATGACACCGCAAGCGACCGCCGATTCGGCGAGCTGCCACAGCGGGATCAACGAGAGAACGAACACGACACTGACGTAGACCGGCACACACGCCCCGAGAACCGCGGCGAGAATCATGAAAGTTCTTCCGGGCAGATCCGTGCGGGCTACCAGAAAGCCGAAGATGAGGCCGAGAGCCGTTGCCGTGACCAGCGCCACGCTGCAAACGATCCCAGTGTTGGCCAGGAGTGTGAGCCAGCGGTGGACGTCAACCAGGCCATCAATCTGCGCGGGAGCGTCGGCGCTCGCGATGGCATGCAGAGCCCGCGTGATCGCGCAGATGGGGACGGCGACGACGGCGAGCAGGAGCAGCACGTGCAGGCCGGCCGCGGCTGCTCCCGGGAGGTCGCGAATTCGCAAACGAGGCAAGCGCATGCGTCTGGCAACTCAAGGTCGGTTCTCAAGTCGGCCTGCTTACGATATGGGGCTGCCGCTCCCCAGGCAATCGGGCGAACGAAGCTCGGAATGTCGGCGCACCTGCTCTTTCCCGAAGCATCGCTGGTGTGGTCATCCAATAAACCCTCGGGACGGCCGAACTCGCGTGGAATATCGGTCCCGGCGGCCGGAATGTCCCTGAACGCCTACTCAGCAAGGTTCCATCCGCCAGGCGAATCCGCTACTCTGGGAGTGGAACTGCTGGAGGATACCACTGGCGGGGACATCCGGGAGATTTCGGGTGAGACCGCCAGCCATGCTTGGCGACGGGAACCCGTTCGCCTTGACATAAGGTATATCCCTCAGCTCCCCCAATCGAATTGATGGCGCGCGCGCTCAAGGAGGCGGAATCGATGCACCACATCCTGAGACTGACCCGGCTGCTCGGCCTAGTACTGGCCGTGGCAGCGTGTGCGACAGGTAGCGCGCGGGCGGCGGATTCGTGGGCGCGGGTCGCACCCGAGGGCACGCTCACCGTCGAGGATCTGACCCTCGCAGACGCGCCGTGGGTTGACGTGCCGGCTTACGACGAAGACGGCCTCCAGGTGAGCATCTATGTCCCGGGTGTGGCATTGTTGCCGCGGGAAACCGAAGAGGGTGATTTCGTCGTGCTGACTTGGCACGACGCCGCCCCGTGGGGCCGAATCGGCGGACCGGCCCTGCCGGTCGTCCGGCGATTGTTGATCGTCCCACCCGACGCGACCGTCTCGCTCGTGTCGACGGTCGGCGCGACGGCGACCCTTGACGATCTGACCACTGGCTATCCCCTGCAACTCATGCCGCGCCAAGCCCCGATTCCGAAGATCGAGGGGGCGCGCGAGAACGCCCCGTTCGACTTTGACCCGGCAGCCTACGCTATTGACGCGGACTACTTGGCCGAGTCGGCGACAATCGAGGAACTGGGCATCATGCGTGGGCAGCGCCTCTTCCTGCTGGAAGTCCATCCCGTCGCGTACAACCCGGTCGCGCAGACGATCTCGCTGCGCTCGCGGATCGACGTAGACCTCGAATTCTCCGGCGGCAGTATGAGGTCGAATCTCAACCCGTTGCCGGGGCTGGCGGAGGTCGTGCTCAACCCCGATCGCGCTGCCGCCGGCAAGCGTGGCAGCGGAAACTACCTGATCATCACTCCGGACGACTTCGAGGCGCAGATCGCCCCGTTCGCGACGCACAAAACCACGATGGGCTTCGACGTAACAACGTACGTCACGACCACTTCGGACCCCACTACGATCAAAAACTACATCCAGAGTCTGTGGGGCG
>CAZDTB010000015.1:21768-22937 GCA_964508075.1 uncultured Planctomycetales bacterium | reverse complement strand
TATGCCACAGAAGACGACCTTTATCTACTACCCCTGTGAGAAATGCGGGCTAGCCACTATGGACACGGAAGCTTGGCCAACCCAGCCCTGAGCGCCACCCAGGGGAGGGCGATGCGTATGGTCTGCCGTGCCACACTCCGTCGCGGTTTATAAAGGCCGTCGCCAGGGAGATTGCGGTCATCGACGCGAATACCCGTGATGACCGGCTTGAGACACACAGACTGCAATGCGTATATGACCGAAGTGGAACCAGTCAACATGAGTCAGAAAAGACCCGGCAATATCGTTGGCGCGTCGCTCTGGATGCTCTTCATCGCGCTGCTGCTGTTCTGGGCCCCCTTCATCGGCCCGCTGGTCGCCGGCATCGTCGGCGGAAAGAAAGCCGGCAACGTGGGCTGCGCCATCATTGCCGCATTCCTGCCCGCAGCCCTGATCGCCCTGGCGACGTTCCTGCTGGCGGGCATTCTGACCGGCCTGCCGGTCGTGGGCATCGTGGCCGGTCTGGGCGCGTTTGGGCTCGTCGCCGCCAACATCGGCCCCATGCTGCTCGGCGCCGTCATCGGCGCGATCTGGGACTGATCCGTTCTCGGCTTCGCGGCCTTCTCAGGGACGTGGCAGGACGTTCGCGCGCCGGGCCCACGCTTCCCACATCGCCGCCATCCTGCGAACCCGGTCCGGTTGCTGATCCGCCAGATTGCTCATCTCGGTGCGGTCGGCGTCCAGATCGTACAGCTCCCACACTCCCGCTTGCCCTCTCGCCACCAGTTTCCACTTGCCGACACGGATCGCCCGATTGCCCTCGTGCTCCCAGAAGAGCGCGTCGCGTTCGATCGGCCGGTTCGCAAAAGCAGGGATCAGGCTCTTCCCTTCCAACGGCGTAATCGGTCGCTGGTCGAAGGTCTTCGGATACTCAGCGCCGGCCGCCGCCAGGCAGGTGGGCATCAGATCGATCAGATGACCCGGCTGTTGGCGAAGCTCTCCGCGCGCAGTGATTCCAGCCGGCCAGTGCACAATCAGCGGGGTCGCGATACCACCCTCATGCACCCAGTGCTTGTACAGCCGGAACGGCGTGTTCGACGCGTTCGCCCAGCCGATTCCGTAGCTGGCAAACGTATCGGGCCCGCCGGTCTCGATTGACGGGTCGTTGCCGGGGCGGAGCGGCGTGCCTT
>CAZDTB010000015.1:0-21758 GCA_964508075.1 uncultured Planctomycetales bacterium | reverse complement strand
CGGCAGGGCGCGCTCCATGCACGCGCGGCGATTCGGACCACCCCACTTCTTGGAGAGCACCTCCGCGCAGCCGCCGTTGTCCGACAGGAAAAAGACCAGCGTGTTCTCGAATCGGCCGGTTTGCTGGAGCGCATCGACGATCCGCCCGATGCCCTGATCCATGCGATCGACCTGGGCGGCGTAGACGGCCATGTTGTGAGCGTGCCAGGCTTTGTGGTCCGCGTCCGTCCACGGCGGCACACGCCGGTCGCGATCGGTCAGCTTCCAGTCGGCATCGATGATTCCCATGGACACCAGGCGTTTAAGACGCTCGGCCCGGATCCGGTCCCAACCGACATCGTACCGGCCCTCGTATTTCGCGACGTCTTCGGGCAGGGCGTGCAACGGCCAGTGCGGAGCCGTATACGCTACGTAAAGGAAGAACGGCCGGTCTTCATTCGCCGCGCGGCGGATATGGGCGGCGGCTTCGTCACTGATGGCGTCGGTGTAGTAGAAGCCGGGAGTCCGCGGCTCGATCCGCGTGTTGTCGCGCATCAGGCTCTGGGGGTAGTAGTAGCTCCCGCCGCCGTCGATTGTGCCGTAGAACCAATCGAAACCGCGTTGCCGCGGCCAGGTCGCCGGGTCAGGCGCGACGTCGGCCTCGTAGTTGAACGGCGAAACGTGCCACTTGCCGGACAGCATCGTGCGGTAGCCGGCGGCGCGGAGGGGTTCGGCGATCGTCACGCACGAATCGTTGAGTCGCCCGCGATAGCCCGGCTGGCCCCGATCGCTGACCATGTGTCCAATACCCGCCTGATGTGAGTACAGCCCAGTAAGCAGTGAGGCGCGCGTCGGGCAACAGCGGGCGGTGTTGTAGAACTGTGTGAAGCGCAGGCCGCCGGCCGCCAGCCGATCGATGTTCGGCGTATTGATCTCGCCACCGAAGCAACCGATATCGGAGAACCCCATGTCGTCGGCGAGAATGACGATGATGTTGGGCCTGGGTGCAGCAGGTTGGTCGGTGGCGAACGCAAGCCGTTGCGACGCCAGAAACACCGCGCCCAGTCCGAACGTCCGTAGGAATTCCCGCCGATTGAGCCCGCTGCCCACGCGATCGCCCCTGGTCGGATCGGACACGCCGCTCTACTCCTCCGGCCGCTTGATCTGATACTTGCGCAGGCGGTAGCGCAGATTGTCGCGGCTGATCCCCAGGGCCTCGGCCGTCCGGGTCTGGTTCCAGCGGTGTTCCTCCAGGGCTTTGACGATCATGGCCTTCTCGTAGCCCTCGAGCGCCGAGCCGCCCGAATCTTTCAGAGCGTCCATCGGCTCGCCGGCGATCTCGCGCGGGAGGATCTCCGGCGTGATCCGCCCGGTGTCGCACAACAGCACCGCCCGCTCGGTCACGTTGCGCACCTCACGGATGTTCCCGGGCCAGCGGTAGGCGCATAGCAGCTCCAGCGCCTCCGGGGCGACCTCCGGCCGCGGCCCGCCGAACTCCTTGGCCGTGCAGTCCACGAAGTACTCGAACAGCAGCGGGATATCCTCCCGCCGATCCCGCAACGCCGGCAGATGGATCGGAAACACATTCAGCCGATAGTAGAGGTCCTCGCGAAAAGCCCCCGATTCCATTGCCGCTTTCAGGTCGCGGTTGGAAGCGGCGATGATGCGAACGTCGCACGGGATCGTCTTCACGCCGCCGACGCGCACGAACTCGCGTTCCTGCAGGACGCGCAGCAGTTTGATCTGGGTTGATCCGCTGAGGTCGCCGATCTCATCGAGCAACAGCGTACCGCCGCAGGCGAGCTCGAACCGTCCGAGCTTGGTGGCGTTGGCGCCGGTGAAAGCTCCGGCCTCGTGCCCGAACAGTTCGCTCTCCAAGAGCGTCTCGGGCAAGGCGGCGCAATTGACTGCGATAAACGGCTTGTCCTTTCTGGGGCTGGTGGCATGAATGCGGCGGGCGCTTAGCTCCTTTCCGGTTCCGGTCTCGCCAAACAGCAGAACGGTGGCGTTGGTGCCGGCGACGCGGTCGCACAACTGCAACACCTGGCGCAGGGCGGCGCTGTTGCCCACGATGGGGTCTTCGTGCCGGGCCACCTCGCGCAGCCCGAGGTTCTCCTTCTTGAGGCCCTCATGCATCTGAGCGTTGCTGGCACTGATCGCGGCCAGGTTCGCGAACAGTCCCAGAATCCGCAGGTCGCGCTTGCTGAATGGTTCGTTTCTCTTCTTGTTCAACACCTCGACCACGCCGATTACCTGTCCGCGATGTTGCAGCGGGGCGGCGATCAGCCCCTGAGTGGTGAACGTTGATTGCTTATCGAACTCGGAGTAGAAGTCGGGATGCTGATACACGTCGGTCGCGATCTCCGGTTGTCCGCTCGAGACCACCCGTCCGGCGATTCCCTGATGGGCATCGAACTCGCGTCCCAGGAGCTTGGTGGCGATCTCGCCGACCGCGGCCTTGAAGACCAGCTTGTTGCGTCTACCGTCCAGCAGCAGCACCGAGCTGGCCTTTGCGTCGAGGACGTCCGCCGCCGACCGGGCGATCGCCTGGAGCACGTCTTCCAGGTCGAGCGTGCTGTTGATTGCCACCGACGCCTCGAGCAGCGCCGTCAACGAACCCCCGTCGAGCGACGCGTTCGTCAGTGAGACGGCATCCTCAGCCATGGCGACCACCCTGCCGAATCGTGCCCGCCGCCGACCACCGATCGGCGATTGGGCCGATCTTGCCCATCCGCGGGCTCATTATCGACGCTCCTGGCTTTCAAACAAGCGATTAACCGGGGTTCTGCCTATACTTAGTGCGAAACGGCCCGGCGGGGACGAGGGGGCGCGGACATCCGATAAAGCCACCCGCCGACCGCAACGGACCGCTTAAGGAGTGTTTCCGGGCCCCGGGCGAACCATCGGAATCCCGCGGCGTACGAAGGATAGAGCTGGTGGAACAAAGAAGCGACGAGCAACTCCTGGCGGATCACCTGACCGGCACGCCCGGCGCCTTCGACGGCCTCGTCGCGCGCTACGCTCAAGAGCTGTATGGTTTTCTATGTCGATTTGTCGCCGACAACACCGCCGCCGAGGACCTCATCCAGGAGACGTTCGTGCAAGTACACCTGGCGGCGAATTCGTTCGACCCGGCTCGCAGCTTCAGACCGTGGCTGTATGCGATCGCGGCAAACAAGGCCCGCGATCACCTGCGGGCGCGCGGTCGGCGTCAGCATTACTCGCTCGACGCAACCGGGTTCGACGACGAGGGACCGGCCCCCTCACAGAGGATCGAGGCGGCCGACACCGCCGCGCTGTGGGAGTTGGTCGACGCTGATGAACGAAAAGCGGCCGTCCGGCAACTGGTCAGCCGGATGCCCGAACACTTACGGCTGATTTTGACGCTGGGCTATTTCCAGCAACTGCCGTACGCCGAGATCGCGAAGATCCTCGAGATCCCGGTCGGGACCGTGAAGTCGCGGTTGCATTCGGCGGTGAACCATTTTGCGAAGCTCTGGCGGGAGCGGACGGAGGCGGGCTCGAAGAGCGAGCCCTAAAGGGAAACGGCGAAATGAGTTTTTCTGCGGATAGCGAATTCGATCAGAAGCTTCTGGACCTGCACCTCGGGCAGCTGTCGGAGCACGAGCGGGCCACGCTCGAGGAACGCATCAAGAGCGACGCGGGTCTGGCGTCGCAGAACGAAGCGCTCGCGACGATGTTCGAGGCGCTCAACAGCATGCGTGAAGCGGAGCCGGTGCTTCCGGCGGGTGTGACCGAACGGATCGCGGCGCGTGTGGCTGCCGCCGGTCCGCCCCCCCGGGTAGTCCACCCGGCGCGCAGGAGCACGGCCGAGCTGGCCGAGCTGGCCGACCCGGGTGTGATTCGTATGCGCAGCTTCCGCGAGATCGCCGCGGTGGCCGCCATAATCGTCCTGGCGGTAGGCTTCGGCGTCCCGAGCATGCTGCACATGCGTGAGCGTGGGCAGCGCTGGCTCTGCCAGCAGAATCTGATCGACATCGGGCGCGGGATGCAGTCGTACGCGATGGCCAACAACAACAGCCTGCCGTTCGCCGGCTGGAACACGAACTACTCGTGGCGTCCGACCGATGACCCGGCTCTCCGGGTTCTGCCCAACCGGCGTCATGCCTACACGCTGCCGCGATGGGGATACGTTCCGGTACGTGTTTTCGTGTGCCCATCGGCGCGCGACGTACCGATGCCCGAAGCGCAGGTGCGTAGCCACGACGACTTCCTCGAGTCGCGCAACGTCAGCTACGCCTACCAGAACATGGCCGGCGTGCGCCCCTCAGTGGAGGACAACCCCGAGCTGCCGATCTTCGGCGACGACAACCCGCTGTTCGACAACGGCTGGCCCCTGTTCGAGACGCTCGGGCTGAGCGACCCGGCCCAGGCGAACTCCCGGGCCCACGGGGGAGCCGGCCAGAGCATCCTCACACTCGACGGCAACGTGAAGTGGTTCACCAAACCCAACGTCGGGGTGGATAACGACAACATCTGGACGCTGGACTACGTCG
The DNA here is from genome assembly GCA_964508075.1 of uncultured Planctomycetales bacterium. Taxonomy (GTDB): domain Bacteria; phylum Planctomycetota; class Phycisphaerae; order UBA1845; family Fen-1342; genus JALSRY01. The sequence goes on along the minus strand of CAZDTB010000015.1, from coordinate 17,262 downwards.
ACGAGTACACCGGCCGCGAAGGACCCCGATCCACAACTGATTCGCACTTGCTGAAGTAATCAGCAACCGACCCTCCTGTCCCTGACAGAGGAAAGCGGCCCGGCGTCATCCTCCTCGCCGGCCGCTTTCGCTTTTGGGGTTCGCGGGCCACTTTGAGCGGGTGAACGGTTGGCCTCCGCCCGGTTCGAGGTAGAATGCACGCGTACCCGACCGCGGGCCACGTCCCGGATCCTGAGCGAGGAGTATGAGCCATGACACTCGAATCGTTCCTGCAGGACCACGGCATCGGCTATGAAAGGCACACGCACCCGCGCACGTACACCGCCCAGGGACTGGCACACGCCGAGCACGTCTCCGGCTACATGGTCGCGAAGCCGGTGATCGTTAAAGGCGCGTCCGGCTATGCGATGTGCGTGCTGCCGGCCCCGAAGCAGCTCGACCTGAGCCGGGCTGCGGAGGTGCTCAACGAGGAAGTCCGGCTCGCCAGTGAGTCGGAGATGGCCACGCTGTTCCCGGATTGCGACCTGGGGGCCGAACCGCCGGTGGGCCCGCTCTTCGAAATGAAGACCGTTATGGACGCGCGCCTCAAGGAAGACGAATCCCTGGTCATGCAGGCCGGCACGCACACCGAGGCGATCAGGATGCGCCGGGCCGATTGGGAACGGGTCTGCAACCCGCTCGTCGCGCCGATTACCGCCAGCTAGCACGCTGAGAGGGCGGGTGAGTCTTTGTTCCTCACGTCCTGCGCTCCCGGTCAACAACGAACGTGACCGTTGCGGCAGCATCCGTGTGCGTTTTTACTTCCGCCGGCGCCGCCCAAGCGTTACTATGGATTCCGTGGGAGCGGTTCGCCCGGTAAACGCGATCACACCGCGGCGTTTGGCGAATCCCTGACCTCGCAGAACAAGAGCAACGATGCCGGCGGAGGCTATACTCTGGCCGCGCCGGATGGGAAAGGGTACCAGCAGCATGACAACCAGCGGCATGACCAGCGTCAACCTCCGGATCAGTCTGGCTCTCGCGGTTGCACTCGTGCTCTTCCCCGTCGCGCACTCGCCCGGATTGCCGAACGCCAGTGGCACGAGCGAGATTCTGGTTAGCGCCGACAATCTCAACGTCCAGTGCACTACGAGCTTCTCGGTCAACGAGCTCACGTTCGGCAGGCTGCTCGGCTACGACACGGTGCACTTCGAGGACGGCGGCTACCTGTGCGAACCCGGCCGACCGATGCTGCCCACGATCACGCTCCGGATCGCGGTGCCGGCGGGAATGGCGGTCACCGGCGTAAGACTTGTTGGCACGGCGACAGCCCCCGTCGCCGGCAAGTACAACGTCTTCCCAGCCCAGCCGCCGAGAAGAGTCTCGGATGGGACCCCGGTTGATTTCGTGACCCCGGATCCCGGGACATATGCATCGGCCGCAGCCTACCCGCCCAAGGTCGTCGAGTTTACCGGCCAGGCCGATCTGGCCGGACAACCCATCGCCGTCGTTCGGCTCTACCCCGTCCAATACCGCCCCGCCGAACGACAGTTGAGCCTGCATACCTCCATCACGTTCACGCTTGAAGGCACTCCCGGTTATCAGTGCGGGGACTATCTCCCCGCGCACATCTCGCAGCGTCGCTGTGCTGAACGGCTGCGCGAGGTGATGGACCTGGTGGTCAACTCCGACGACGTCATTCTGCGTGCGGACGACAACCCGCGGCCGGAAACGCGTGGCGTCGAGCCGGGGGACTACGACTATGTCATCATTGCCAGGCCGCTGTGGGTCGACGATTTCCAGCCGCTGGCGGACTGGAAGACGAAGAAGGGAACACCGGGCGTGGTCGTCAACCGCAGTTGGATCTACGGCAACTACGACGGCTCGACCGATCCGGAAAAAATCCGCGCCTTTGTTCAGGACGCCGCCGCGACCTGGGGGGCGAGCTATTTCCTGCTAGGCGGCGACACCAACACGATTCCCTACCACACGCGGTACATCTCCGGTGAAGACGTTCCCAACGACACGTATTACGCCGACTACGACGGAGACTGGATCTGTGAAGTGCACGTTGGCCGGGCCTCTGTCCGCGGCACCACCGCCATCGCCGACTTCGTCGAGAAGGTGTTGACTTACGAGCAGAATCCGCCGCTGGTCGACTACGCCCGGACGGCGCTGTTGCTCGGCTTCGACCTGTACGAATGGGGCAGTAACGAGGGCGAGGGCTGCAAGGAGGATATCAGGAATCTCCAGATCCCGGCCGACTGGACCGTCAGCACCGAGTACGACAGTGAAGCGGGCCTGCACCGGTCGGACAGCATCGAATACCTCAACCAGGGACACCATCTGGTCAACCATATCGACCACTGCGGCACGAACGTGATGGGCGTCGGCAGCATCAACCACGGGGAACACCTGTTCAACGCCGATATGTCCGGACTTCACAATACCGAGCGCCTCAGCATCCTCTACACGATTGGCTGCTGGCCCTGCGACTATCCCGCTGATACCTGCATCGGCGAAGCTTTCGTCCAGAACCCGACCGGTGGCGGCGTGGCCTTCATCGGCAATTCGCGCTCCGGATGGTACAACCCCTACACTTACGACACGCTCTCGCTTCGCTATGACCGCTTCTTTCTCCGGTCGCTGTTCGTTTTCGATTACTACAAGCTCGGAGCGTGCTTCTCCCGCCACAAGAATCGCGCCCTGCAAAGCGACGAACTGATGCGATTCATCTTCACCGAATTGACCCTGCTCGGCGATCCCGAAGCATCCATCTGGACCGCCGACCCGCAGACCATGAGCGTCACCCACGACCCGATCGTGCCGTTCGGTGCAGACCTGTTCTCCGTGCAGGTGGAGGACGCCTCGGGTCCCCTGGCGGACGCCAACGTCTGCCTCTGGAAAGACACCGAGGTCTACCTGATCGATACCACCGACGCGTCAGGCAGTGTGGTCTTCACGCCGGCGCCCGCCTCGGCCGGGCCGATGTACGTCACCGTCACCAAGCGGAACTACAGACCCTATGCCGGACAAGCCGACGTCGGCTGTCTGCTGAACGTCAGCGTGGTCGGCAACGGCCGGGTCGAGCGCATGCCTGATCAGCCGACGTACGACTACGGCGACGAGGTCTGGCTGATCGCGCTTCCCGATGAGGGCTGGAATCTCGACCATTGGAGCGGCGACGCTGAGGGAACTGACGTCGCCGTCCAAGTCACCATCACCGGTCACATGAACGTCACCGCCCACTTCACCGACGGGATTTCCGACTGTCCCGAGGACCTCACCGGCGACGGGACCATCGACCTCGCCGACCTCGCCGAGCTGCTCGGCAATTACGGTTTGGCCGACGTCGAGCCCGAGGACGGCGACTTGGATGGCGACGGCGACATCGACCTGGCGGACCTCGCCCAATTGATCAGCGTTTATGGCCAGGATTGCCCGACGCGGTAAGCGGGGGCACGAAACAAGCCAGAATTCCCACCGAATTCCACGGCGACCCTGCCGCCTTTAGTTCAGCAATTTGTCGGCCTCTTCTCGCCACCGAGCTACCACTTCGACGGCGGCCTTCGCCTGCGTGAGGCTGATGTGAGGCTTGAGACGGTTCACGAGATCTGCTTGTGACTCCGGCGACAGCTCAGCGCCCCTTCTCCTGGACACATATAATGAGGTCGCCAACCGTTCGAGCTGTGCTACATCCTTGCCTCCAAAGCTTCGCGCAACGAACTCGACCTTCGCGCGATGGCGAGCTAAGGTCCTCGGAAAGCGCTGCTTGAGAAACGCTGCCCCCGAATCAGGAACGAATGACGGCCCATACGGTGGAGCCTGAGGCTTAATGGCAATGAACCTGTCCGCACGCATGGCCATTAGCTCATCACGGAGGTTGAACGAAAAGGGACCGTGCTTATACAGAACGAACTCAAACCCCGTTGACACATCGAGCATCTCTTGAAGGAAGTATATGGCCTTTTGAACGTGCGTTTCACCGGACCAACTGCCCTGTTTGCCAAGTTCCTCGATGGTCATAGCAACGATGGCATCGCGTTGAAGTCTATTCATTGTCGTCCTCCGATGGCCCCGGCTTGATGATCTCCTCGCGTTCCGTCTCAAGCCAGGATTTTGCCTCCACAAGCTTGCTTGGTTCCACGAAAACCAGGTCGACAGCTATAGGTGGTAGGTGAGCGAGCGTTTCTGACGTTGACAAGGACGAAACGATGCGCCCATCCTTGGATAAGATGGGAAAATCCACATAGCTGTTCTTATCTTTCCAGGAATCACATCTTACCGAGCCTTGGCCAAACCGCTTGCAGGCTGCTTGATAAACGGCCTGCGGCGCCTCAGGATTGCTCGAAATGTCGATGGGGTTTCGCTTATAGCACAACCGATAGTGGTCACGATCAACGATTCTTCCGGCATGTACGTGCGCCCCACTCCCAGGTGTGCGTGCAGCCTCGAGCAGTGCCGCGCCGACCTCGTTGTCCGTGAGGCGGAGATGGTCTTCGATGCTCGTTGAGAATCGTCCGCCGGGAAGCCAAGATTTGAGGAAATCCTTGAGATGAATGTCGTATATCCTTCGAACTGGATGTAAGTAGACCTGCGTGTACATGAAATAGCGGGCCATCAATAATGCCTCAGCGGATTGGAGTCCACCCTCATCCACCCCCATCGCTGGCTCCTGAGATCCCTGCTGCTCCGATGGGAGAATCCGGAGGGTGTCAATCAGCCGATAGTGGTCGAACCGCCCGTAAGCAACTCCCGCGTGGTGCGAATCCCTAAGCAGGTAGTCCATCCGATCAGACCCAAACGCGTCGCCCACGATAATCTCGGCCAGCAGCGCTTCCCAGTCCGTGAAATCGAGGTGGTCGAGCTTCTTGGGACCGACAGCCAGTTTCACGATGTCATCGGATCGCAGCGGCGGGGTGAGATTCTTCCACAAATCCTCCATCTCATTACTTCTGATGATATCAGCGGTCAGGCGCTCATGATCCCATCCGTTGGGCAGAAGCTCGGACTCCGCAGCGTGAGAGAACGGCAGGTGCCCGACATCGTGGCATAGCGCGGCCATCCTGAGCACGCGTTTCCAGTAAGCCAGTTCGTCGCCATCAGGCACGATGGAGCGCACGGCGTCGTGTTTGATGCTGTGACTACTCGTTACGACGTCGAATACCCGCGTAGCTAACTCCATGACGCCCAGCGAATGCTCGAATCGGCGGTGGCTCGCCCCAGGATACACAAGATACGACAGCGCCAGCTGGTGTACGTGCCGGAGGCGCTGCAGCGGTCGCGAATCCAGCACCTTCCGTTCTTGGGAATCAAGACGAATGAACGTGTGGATCGGATCGCGTATTTCGTGTATGCGTAGCATCTAGCGAGCCTTCGTGCAACCCCTTGATGATGGCCGTGTACCCAAACAGTATCCTAACACACACCTCGCCTGATTTCAAGCCCTAGATGTAGTGGCTCTTCGCGCCATCTACCCCAAGATGTGGGTATCTTGCGCTTGGATGGGCTCAAGCTCAAGGTGTATCGGAGTGCCTTTTTCTGAACCAATCGTCCGGTGCTCGACAACGCCTGCCACCGGACCCGGATACTAACCCGCGCCGATTTGCCGACGGAAGTCGTTGTAACCTCTCTCCAAGTATGCGCGGCCGACGCGTAGGTCGATGTGGTCCCACGGGAGGATCTCGTCGAAGGAGCGCGCGCGGTGGGCGTACCAGTCCGGGTCGATGCCGGTGGCAGAGTAGGCGTCTTGCCAGATTGAATCGTCGAACGTTTCGGTCCAGCCGTCGAAGCGGGCGCCGCGCTTCCAGGCCTCGTGAATGACCGGGCCAAGGCGGCGGTCGCCGCGGGCGAAGACGGCTTCGAGGATCGAGGTCTCGACGCGGTGCGTCTGGATCTTGACTGCCGAGCGCTGGCCGCGCTTCAAGTCCATCAGCCGCCGACGAACGTCGAGGAAGTATTCCTTCCGCGGCTGGGCGGCCCACTGCAAGGGCGTGAACGGCTTGGGCACCAGCCAGCCGACCGACGCGGTCACGTGCGCCGGCGCTTTTCCGAGCTTCTGACGCTCTTTGCTGACGGCCCGGCTGAGCTCCCAAATGCCGGTGATGTCCTCGTCGCGCTCGCCGGGGAAGCCCGCCATGAAGTAGAGCTTGACGCGCCTCCAGCCGGCCTTGTAGACCTCGCGGACGCCTTCGATCAAGTCGCCGTCGGTGACCTTCTTGCGGATCGCCCGGCGGAGATCGTCGCGGGCGGCCTCGACCGCGATGGTGATGCCACTCTTGCGGACGCGACTGGTCATCCAGGGAATATCCTGGAGCATCTTGTCGATTCGCAGCGACGGGAAGCTGAGGCTCACCATCTGCGGCGCGAAACGCTGGTTGAGGCGGTCAGCAAGTTCGCGCAGGTGTGGATAGTCAGCCGTGGATAACGACAGCAGCCCGATCTCATCGTGCCCCGTGGCTTGGTTGGCCTGTTCGGCGATGTCCACGACACGATCCACGCTGCGGTACCGCAACGGCCGCTTGGTGTAGCCGGCATGACAGAACCGACAGACCTGCGGACAGCCCCGCATGATCTCGATCGTGGTCCGATCGTGCACGGTCTCCAGCCACGGAACCAGCGGCCGCAACGGAACCGGCGCGTCTTCGAAGTCGGGCGTCTGGCAGCGTGCGATCCGCACCGGCAGACCATCGACTTTGGGAATCAGTCCGGCGATGGTGCCGTCCTGGTGATAGCGGACGTCATAAAGGTTCGGCGCGTAGATCCAGGGGAATCGTTGCGCCAGCAGTGGAATCATCTCGCGGCGCGGTACGCCCTCGCGTTTGTACTGCTTCATTGCGTCCAGAATACCGGCGAGGCTGTGCTCGCCGTCGCCGATCACGACCAGGTCGAGAAACTCCGCCAGCGGCTCGGGATTGTCGGCTTGCGGCCCACCGGCGATTACCAGTGGATGCTTGTCCGTGCGTTCGGCAGCGCGCAGCGGAACGCCAGCCAAATCGAGCATGTTCAAAACGGTCGTAAAGCACAGCTCATATTGCAGCGAGATCGCCAGAATGTCCGCAGCGCTGACCGGCTGCCGCGTGTCCCAGGTGAACAGCGGGATATGCCTGGCGCGCATGATCTTTTCGGCGTCGAGCCAGGGCGCGTAGACCCGCTCGGCACAAACATCGGGCGTATGATTGCAGAGCCAGTAGAGGATCTGACAGCCCAGGTGTGACATGCCGATCGTGTAGGCGTCCGGGAACGCAATGGCGACCTTGACTTCGGCCCGCTCCCAGTCGCCGGGATGAACAAGCTGGTTAACTTCGCCGCCGATGTATTGCGCCGGCTGGCGCACGTACGGCAGCAGGTCTTTGCTAACGCGCTGGGCGAGCAGATCGCTCATGCGGCGTGCCTCTTGGCTCCATGGTCGTTGCGCAGCGGGTCTTCCGCAGCGACGATTATAGCGGCACAAGTGGTGTGAGCCGGTGGAGTGTCGCCACACGCAGATATTCTCGGACCTGTCCACTGCGATCTGCATTGATTTCGGGCGAGCCAGCGACAAGAATAAGATTAGGAGGGCGTCTCGTGGCTCTGCGGCATCGGAACGCCGATTCCTGCGGCCGTTTTGTGCGCCTCTCGCTGGTTGAACGCAGCTCCGCCCCTCGGAGGAAGGTTATGGGAAAGCGCGGTCCTATCTGGCATGTGCTAGGCTTGCCAATCGTGGCATTGGCGCTCGTGAGCCCGGCACTGGGCGAGGAGATCGTCGTCCAGAACGATTCCGTCTCGGACTATGGCGAAGCCTACATCGTCGGCGACTTCCTCGCCGGCGAGCACGCTGGAGCTCGGCTGACCTCTCCGTGCGACGGCACGATCGTCGCGGTTCAGATCCTCTGGCTGGAGGGGACCCCCGGTCATGGGGAGAGCCTGGAAGAGGCGATTCACATTTACGACGGCAGCACGTTCCCGACGCCCGGAGTGGAGCTGGAGACCCTGGAAGGCCCGGTCATGACGCCGGGATATCTCAACGAGTTCCGCTATCTCGACGAAGGGCAGACCATCCCGCTGAGCGTTCCGGTCACCGCCGGACAGAACTTCTACGTCACGCTGGAGTTCGCCAACCCGACTGACGTCGGCAACGGCGGCCCGAGCGTCGTCCGCGACGTGGACGGCTGTCAGGCCGGACGAAACGTCCTGTACGGCAATATCGGGTCGGGATGGAACTGGTACAACTTCTGCATCTTCCTGCCCGGCGATCTTGCCATCCGGGCCGTGATCGAGTGCCCGGACGCCACGGGAGCCTGCTGCTACGCGAACGGCAACTGTGCCAACGGAATCGAGCAGGACGACTGCGAAGCCGAGTTTGGCGCGACCTGGCACGAAGGCCTGATCTGCGACGACATTACCTGCGAGCCGCGCGGGGCTTGCTGCCGGATGGGCGGGTGCCTGCAACTCGTCGACGAGGCCACCTGTGAAGCGATCGACGGTGTCTACGCCGGCGATGGCAGCAACTGCACCGAGAATGTCTGCGTCACTGGTGCCTGCTGCTTCCCGGACGGCAGCTGCGAAGTGCTTTTCGAGTTCGAGTGTCTCGAACAGAGCGGGGAGTTTCAGGGTCACGGTTCGACCTGCGAGCCCAACCCCTGCCCCCAGCCGACCGGGGCCTGCTGCTTCGGCGAGCTCTGTTTCGCCGACCAGACCGAGGCGCAGTGCGGTGGGGCCGGCGGCGAGTGGGCCGGGGCGTGGACCAACTGCGACGACGACAACGGTAACGGCGTCGCCGACGCCTGCGAAAGCGGCTGCCCGAATCCTGGCAGCTCCGGCAACTACTGCACCGCCGACATCGATGGCAGCGGCGACTGCCTGGTCAACCTTGCCGACTTGGGCCAACTGCTGAGTAACTATGGCATGAGCAGCGGGGCCTCGCACGACGACGGCGATATCGATCCGCCCGGCGGCGACGGGGACGTCGACCTCGGCGACCTCGGCACTCTGCTGAGCCAGTACGGCGACGACTGCAACTGACGCCGTTGCCGCCGACACAGTCTTGCCTTCGGTGCGGCGAGCGGCGCCGAGAGGTTGGGATACGGCGATCATCACGAAGGACGGATAGTCTGGCGGAATCGCGCGAGCGGCAGTTTCCAGCACCCGGGTTCGCCTGTCTCAGTGGAGAGAGGCGCCAATGATCGGGTGGGTTTAGAGCGCCTATCAAAACCGGGTGGCACGGGCGTCTCGCCCGTGTTGCCACCGGCGGGACGCCGGTGCCACCCTGGTTGTGTTAGGGACTTTGGGATTGCCAAGGGCGATACGGAGGAGGGAACGGCGGAGCGAACTGATCTTTCGAGTCTCGCGCATCTCGTAATTCCGATAGGAACACGTGGGAGTGGAAAGCTGCGAGCATCCCACCGAACACTGCCGGGACAGGTTCTTCTCAGGCGAATGCGGCTGGTGCCGCGGGAGGTGACAAGTGTTTGACCAAGGTCGATTGACTCTGACAGTCGTGGTGCTGAGCGCGTTGGCGCTGGGCGCGGCGGCATACGCGCAACCCGCCGACTATGTGTTCGAGTTCTCGCTCGACATCGGCTCCGACACCGAACTGAGCGATCCCTTCCGGGACGGCGACGAGGGCTTTGACCCCGCTGACGTCTACTGGTGGCAAAGTTCCCCGGTGGACCCCCCGGGACGCGACGGGTTCAAGGACGACCTGTTCATTTTCGCGGTCGACCCGTGGCCCGATCCGCCCGATGCCGGCTACGCGACCGCCGTGCCGGTCGGCGCTGGCGGCATCGAGGGCTATTGGGACTACCTGGACGTGGACGGCCACGACCAGCTCGCCGACGACTTATACGAGCTGCAGTTCATCCCGCCTGGTTGGGCGCTGGATAGCCCGATCCCGCAGTGGGACTCCCCCTGCATCTACGGGGCGGATTACCTGATGATCTCTTATGACGACGATATGGCACCCGGCTGGCCCGCCGGGGACGTGCCCGTCACCGCCACTTCACCGAGCGGCGTCAGCAGTTACGGGACCACATCCGGCCAGAACGAGATTGTGGGTCTGAACCTGATGACCTGGGCTGGCCCGCCGCCCCACCTGCTGCTCAACGTCTACCCGATCGGGTCCGAGGTCACGGTCCACCAGAGCCTCAGGCCCAACCCGGACAACACCGAGGAGCAGGACGACGACATCGACTCGCTCGACATTGTGCCCCCCTACGGAGATTGTCCCATCTGGTACTTCAGCGCCGACCACGAGGGGCACTTCGGCCTCGACCCGGGCGGGATCTACCAAGTCACCTCCGGGGGACCGGTGCAGATCATCGACGAGTTCATCCACCTGGGCCTCGCCGAGGACACTGACATCGACGCCTTCGAGTTCGTCTGGCTCGAAGACCCGCAGCAGCCCGGCATGCTCTGCTTCGCCGTCCTTTTCAGCGTCGACGATGATGACCCGCTCACCCCGTGGGACGAAACCGGCACGCTGCCGCCTAACGTGATCTTCGGCTCGTTTCTGACCGGTTGGAGCTTCCAGGTGCTTCAGGAGGGACTCGACGACGACATCGACGCACTCACCGCCTGGTACCAACCCGTCGAAGTTGCGCAGCCCACCGGGGCCTGCTGCCTGGAGAGCTGCGATTGCGAGGTGATGACCGAGGCGGCCTGCGTCGGCCTCGGCGGAAGCTGGGCCGGGGCGGGCACCGACTGCACGGACGCGGACGGCGATGGCGTCGCCGACGGCTGCTTCACCTGCGTCGGCGACACCAACTGCGACGGCAGCGTCAATCTCGCCGACCTAGCACAGGTCCTCGGCAACTACGGCGAGACCACCGGTATGCAATACACGGATGGCGACCTGGACGGTGACGGCGACGTCGACCTCACTGACCTGGCGGAGCTGCTGGGGCACTACGGGACGACGTGCTGGGGCGCCTGCTGTGTCGCGGACGACCGGGGCGTATACGAGTGCGTCGCGAACAACACCGAGGGCCAGTGCCGGGTAATGGGCGGCCACTGGTACCAAGGCGAGGACTGCTTCGGCGACCCGGCGTTCGAGTGCCCGGACACGGTCACCATCGAGATCTTTACCGACGACTACGGCAACGAGACCGAGTGGGAGCTGGTCGAGCGCGCCACCGGCACGGTGGTGGCCGAGGGCGGCTCGCTTGAGGACAACGAGCTATACATTTGGCATGTCGCGGTCGACGGCGGCTTATGCTATGACTGGACCATCTATGACGAGGACGGCAACGGCATCTGCTGCGACTACGGCGACGGCTATTACGTGGTTCGCTACAACGACGAACTGGTCTGCGTAGGCGGCGAGTTCAGTGAGCGGATGACCTGTGCGAACGTCACTGGGGCTTGCCCCGCCGGCTGCGTGCACAGCGTCGTGCTGTACGACGACGGCGGTGACGGCTGGAACGGCTGCACGCTGGACGTGCTCGTGAACGCCGTCGTAGTGCTGGACGACATCACGCTGGAGTCGGGCTCCGGCCCGGAGACGTACCCCTTCTTCGCCGAGACAACCGATGCCATCACCACCGAGTTCACCCCGGTGAACTCGGAGGAGGAATGCTCCTACTACATCTATGATGGCGACGGCACGGAGATCTGTGCGGATGGGCTGGGCGGCACAGTGCCGGTCGGCTGCACCTGCACCGGGTACTGCCCGCCGGTCATCATCGACATCTGGATCCAGACCGACGACTACGGCTACGAGACCACCTGGGAGCTGTTCGAGCGGGACGTCGGCGTGATCGCCTCCGGCGGGCCGTACAATGACGGCTGGATATACCATATCGAGGTCGAGGTTGACCCGGCGGGGTGTTACGACTTCGCCATCTACGATTCGTCGGGCAACGGCATCTGCTGCGACGAGGGCTACGGCTACTACGTGGTCTACTACGACGGCGCGGAGTTCTGCGAAGGCGGCGAGTTCGAGTACGAAGAGTACTGCCGGGGCATGGGCGGCGGCTGTCCGCCACCAGCAACCGGTGCCTGCTGCGTCGATTTCGACTGCGTGGTCACCACGACCGAGTGGGACTGCTTCCTGATCTGGGAAGGCGTGTGGCACGAGGGTGAGGATTGCTTCGGCGACCCGCCGTTCGAGTGCCCGGACACGGTCACCATCGAAATTCTGACCGACGACTACGGCGAGGAGACCACCTGGGAGCTGTTCGAGCGCGCCACCGGCACGGTAGTGGCCTCCGAGTACGGTCCGCTTAAGGACAACGAGCTGTACAGATGGTATGTCGCGGTCGACGGCAGCTTATGCTACGACTGGATCATCTATGACGACTATGGCGACGGCATCTGCTGCTACGAGGGCTACGGCTACTACGAGGTCAGCTATAACGACGAGCTGGTCTGCGACGGCGGCGAGTTCGAGTACGAGGACCGCTGCCGGGGCATGGGCGCCGGCTGTGTGGACTTCGTGGTTGAGGCTCCGTACACCTCGCCGATCAGGACTACCTGCGATGCGGGTGACGATTGCAACATGGTGCCCAGCAGCCCGGACCACGAGTACGAGGTGATCATCCCGCGTGCGGGTCTGTGGAGCTTTAACACGTGCCTGCACGATGATCCCAACACCGCGCTGGACACGTACATTTTCCTCGGCACGTCGTTGTGCAGCCAGGACCTGGGCTCCAACGATGACGCCTGCGGCGTAGACGGTCTGCAGTCCGAGATCATCGTGAACCTCGAGGCTGGCAATTACTTCTGCACGATCGAGCACTACTGCTGCAACACTTGCGGCGAGTACGTCTTCGACGTGCATGAGAGCAGGGGCGCCTGCTGTGTCGACTGGGTCTGCGTGGCGACCAACAACGAGCTCGAGTGCGATGATCTCGCCGGCAAGTTCTTCGAAGGCGAGACCTGCCCGGAGTTCGCGTGTCCGCAGACCGACGCTGACTTTCTGGTCGAGGCTCCGTTCACCTCTGAGCTGCTGAGCACGTGTGGGGCTGGCGACGATTGTGCCCTGCGCGACACCGAGGAGCACGAGTACGAGGTGGTCATCCCGCACGCGGGTCTTTGGAGCTTCAACACGTGCCTGCACTCGGATCTGGATACGTACATCTTCCTCGGCACGTCCTTGTGCAGCGAGGATCTCGGTTCGAACGATGACACCGACGGCTGCGGAGACGATTATCAGTCCGAGATCATCGTGAACCTCGAGGCGGGAAATTACTTCTGCACCGTCGAGGGGTACGATGACTGCGGCGAGTACATCTTCGACGTGTACGAAGAGATTCCGTGAGCGCTCGAATGTCCGGAGGATGGGGTCCGCGAAGCGGAGCCGTGCGGTGACGACACCAACGGCGGCTGCTAGCGACCCGACCACGTAACCTCATTCGCAACGCAATGGCCCCCGACGGAGGCACGCTCCGCCGGGGGCCGCGCTTGGCACGCCTGATAATACCTGCGGCAACCGATCTCAACGCACACAAGACGGGCTGGAAGCCTGTCCCGCGCCAGTCGTGACAGCACGCCTCACATCCACCAGCAAAGAACGGGAGTATCCGGCTCCGGGGTTCGCACGTCTTCCAAGGGGAACGGACTCGAAATGTTGAGCATCGCCGCAATGGTACTGTTCGCCAAAAAACCGCAGTCCTGCCCCCCGAGAGCGTCACCTCCGGGCGCGTGCCCGGAATCTCGGAGTCATCTGTTGTGGGTGGTCGCTGAATGGATTCGGGCGACATCCCACGAAGGAGTTACACCCATGTTCACCCCGTACAATCCCAGCCGTGTTGTGAGTCTGGCTCTGTGTCGTACCGCTGGTGCGCGCCCCGCCGGCGCCGCAACCACGTGGTGGGGCCTGGCATCACTGCTCTGCGTCGTGATGCTGGGGATGGCCGCGACTTCGGTCGCTGGCCAACTAACCCCCCGTCCGGAAGTGATCAAGCCCGAGAAGGCGGAAGTGGACGCCACCTGCTTCCGAACGGACGTAATCACGGTCAAGTTTCAGGACGGCCTGATGGTCCGCCTGCGCGAGGCCCAGCTCACTGACCTGGGCACCGGCGCCTTGCAGGGCACGGAAGCCGTGCTGGCGAGTGTCAGCGACGGACGCTGGCAGCGCAGTCACACCGTGGCGGAGGAAAAGCTCGACGAGTTCCGACAGACGGCCCAGGACAACCTGGGGAAGGTCGTCGCAGACTTGAATCTGCAATTCAACCTCTTCCTGCCGGAAGGTGCCGATGCGGGCGCGACGATCGACGCATTCAACGCGCTCGACTGCGTCGAGCTCGCGTTGCCGATCCCCGTCCCGATTCCGGCGCCGCTTCCCCCGGATTACGAGTCCAGCCAAGGCTATCTTGATCCGACCACAGTCGGCGTGGATGCGCGGTGCTTGTGGCAGCTACCCAACGGCGACGGGACCGGCGTCCAGATCGCTAACGCGGAGTACAGCATGAACTTCGCCCACCTGGATCTCCCTCCGGTGGCGTTGCTCGGTGCCGCGCCGAACGATCCTTTCAACGACCCCAACCACGGCACGGCCACCCTGGGAGAGCTCGGCGCCCTCAACGATGGGCTGGGCATTACCGGCATTGCACATAACAGCACTTACTACTTCGTCGCCACCAACACCGGGCCCGGCGTTGGGGTGTGGGACGTTGGCGCGGCGATCATCACTGCTCTGGGTACGCTTCAGCCGGGCGATATTCTCCAGATCGAGCAGCAGATGGCCGGGCCGCTATATATCCCGGGCGGTCAGTTCGGTTGCGTTCCGATCGAGTGGTGGCAGCCGTGGTACAACGCGGTTGTTATGGCCGTGGGCCAGCAGGTGATCGTCGTCGAGGCGGCCGGAAACGGCTCGCAGGATCTGGATAATCCGATCTACAGCACCGGTAACGGCGGGCACTGGCCGTTCCTGCCGGCGAACGACTCCGGCGCCATAATTGTCGGTGCGGGGGCCGCGGCGCTCGGCGGTTCGGATGTCGACCGCTCGCGCCTGGGGTTCTCGAATTACGGTTCGAGGATAGACGTGCAGGGTTGGGGCGAGGTCATCTACACCACTGGCTACGGTAACATCTGGTGGGCCGACGGCGTCAATTACTACTACACCTGGTCCTTCGGCGGGACGTCCGGCGCCACGCCGATCGTCGCCGGAGCCTGTGCCAACATTCAGGGGGCGTACATGGCGGCGACCGGAACCTATCTGCTCCCGACGCAGGTCAGGAACGCCCTTCAGACGACCGGCGCCCCGCAGCAGGCGGGGACCTTCCCGGTCACCGAGAACATCGGCCCGCGGCCGGACGGCGCGGCCGCCATCTGTACGCTGCTGCCGTCGCTGGACGCCAACGGCAATCTCATCCCCGATGTCTGCGAGGGTGGGTCGTCCGATTTCATCTTCGAGTTCTCGCTGGATATCGGCTCGGATACGGAGCTGAGCGACCCGTTCATGGACGGCGACGAAGGCTTTGATCCCGGCGATGTCTACTCGTCGCTAAGCCCGCCGGTCGTCTTTCCAGGGCGTGACGGGTTCAAGGATGATCTGTCCATCTTCTTCAGCGATCCGTGGCCCGATGCGCCTGATCCCGGGTACGGCACGGCGGTGCCGGTCGGAAACGGTAACATCCAGGATTACTGGAACTACTTCGACCTGGACGCGCACGACCAGCTCGACGTGGACTTGTACGAGATGCAGTGGATTCCGCCTGACTGGCCGCTGGAGTGGCCGATCCCGGCGTTCCCGTCATACTGCATCCACGACCCGAACCACCTGATGGTCTCGTTCGACGACGACATGGCCCCCGGATGGCCGGACCCGGCGTTTGACGTGCCCGTCACGACGCCCTCGCCGGCTGGTGTAAGCAGCTACGGTCAGACGGTGAACCAGGACGAGATCATCGGTGTGACCATCGCCGCGGCGGGTGGGCCGCCGCCGTTCCCGATCGTGAACATTTACCCGATCGCCGACGAGGTTGGGGTTCATCCGAGTCTGGTGCCGAATCCGGATGCGATCGAGGACGAAGATGACGACGTTGACTCGCTGGACATCGTGTTCAGCGAAGGGGAGTGTCCGTACTGGTACTTCAGCGCCGATCACGAGGCCCACCTCGGCCTCGATCCGGGCGGGATCTACCAGGTAACGCCGTGGGGTCCCATCCAGGTGATCGACGAGATTCACCTGGGGATCCCGGAAGACACCGATATCGACGCTTTCGAGTTCAGCTTCGTCGTGAGCCCGATGGATCCGGGCATGGTGTGTCTGGCGCTGCTCTACAGCGTTGATGAGGATGATCCGTTGACCGGCGGCGTGGATGAATCGGGCGGCTTAAACCCGACCGTGATCTACGTGTCGTACCTGACCGGATTCAGCCTGCCGCTGACCGATCCGTTGCCCGACGACGTCGATGCGCTGACCAACTGGTTCGAGGAAATCCCCCCGCCGCCGCCGCCGCCGACCGGGGCGTGCTGCCTGCCCGGCTGTGGCTGTGCGGTCATGACCCAGGTCAACTGCATCAACAACGGTGGCGTCTGGGCCGGCCCGGGTACGGACTGCTCGGACGGTGACGGCGACGGCATCGCGGATGCCTGCTTCACCTGCGTCGGCGACCTCGACTGCAACAACGTCGTCGACCTCAGTGATCTGGCGCAGCTTCTGTCCAACTACGGTCAGACCAGCGGCATGGGCTGGACTGATGGTGACATGGACGGGGACGGCGACGTCGACCTGTCCGACCTTGCCGCTCTGCTGGGAAGGTATGGCGGCTGTTAACAGATCGGCGGCGTGAGCCCGTCGCTGACCACTTAGACCCCCGGCGGAGAATCGCTCCGCCGGGGGCTTTTGCGCGCCCGGGGTTCGCGTGTGCGGCCGAGACCCGCGATTGAACAGCGTTCACGAGCGTATTTGTTTGGAGCCGCGTTAGCCGGCGTGCTATACTCGACTGGGGGAGGCCTGTATAAATCGGTTTCGTTCGAACTGGGAGCTATGGAATAGGGGAAATCCTGATGCCCGCGAAGCAATCTTGTGGTTACTGTCGTTGTGGATTGGTGTCACTGCTGGGGCTGGCGTTGGTGCTTGCCTCAACCGGCGCGGCCTACGCCCAACTCACCGCCGAGGACATCCAGGCCCTGAGGGAGCAAGGCGAACGTGAGGGCTGGAGCTTCAGGGTGGGCGAGAACGGGGCCACCCGCTACTCGCTCGAAGACCTCTGCGGCTTCTACAAACCTGAGGGTTGGGAGAAGCTCGCGCGCTGGGATGCCTGCCAGCCCAGGGGCGGACTGCCGGAGGCGTTCGACTGGCGGGCGTTCGGCGGCTGCACGATCGTGAAGAACCAGGGCAGTTGCGGAAGCTGCTGG
>CAZDTB010000014.1:17320-23092 GCA_964508075.1 uncultured Planctomycetales bacterium | reverse complement strand
CGTGGGAACACCCCCGCACCGTGATCGCCAAAGCCGAGTGCCAGACGGCCGGCACGAACTTGCGCTTCGTGGTGACCAATCTGCCGGTGAATTCCGACGCCGACGCGCGGCGTGTCTACGACGACTACATCCAGCGCGGCACCAGCGAACAACGCTTCGACGAGCTCAAGAACGGTTTGCATGCCGATCGGCTGAGTTGCCACCGCTTCGTCGCCAACTTCTGGCGTCTGCTGCTGCACACGACGGCGTTCAACCTGCTCAACTGGCTGCGCGATGACGACGCGATCCCGGCTGAGTTGCGAACGGCTCAGCCCGCGACCTGGCGCAGCCGCCTGATCAAGGTGGCCGCGACGGTCGTGCAATCCGCCCGGCGAATCGTCGTCGCGCTCGCCGGCCAGTGGCCGCACTGGCCGACCTACGTCACCGTTTCCCGCCGCTGCGGCGCCATGCCCGCCGGTCCGTAACCCCGCCGACAACCCGTTCACACTGTGGGGGAAAGGGGGTCCTGTGCGCCGAACCGCAACCCAACACCACTGATCAACACGAAACCGCCCCGCTCCCCACTCCCACACCAATCAAAATCCTGCCGGTGAATAATCCGGGCTAGGACAGTCGGGCTCGGGGAGTTCAAGTAGTAAGCCGTTGTGAATAGGCGGCTTGCAGCATTCTTACACTCAAAGCGGTTACTCCACCTGAACCGTCACCAACTCGTGCTGCGTGATCGGCGACTCGCCGTCCGTGATCTGCAGCCGAATCAGATGCTCGCCGGCGTCGAAGCCGTCGAAGGTGTACTCGTACGCCTCCGGGCCGCCGGCTTGTTGAAACTCGACCGTTTTGCCATCGACCTTGCCGACGATCTTGACGGGCTTCGAGTAGGGGCCGTAGGGGTATTCCAGCGGGCGCTTGTCGATATCCATGTCGGCGTGCAACACGTCGTAGCCTTGCTTGGCGGAAACCGGTTTAAGGTCGGACAGGTAGGTGACATTGCCGTCGGCGTCGAGCACCTTGGCGTCGCACCAGGCCGCCTGGTCGCAGCTCTGCCCATCGCCCGCATCCGTGACGATTAGCTTCAGCTCCTTCACATTGGGGATATCCAAGGCGGCATGTTTGTACGTCCCACCGCCGCGGAGCATCGGGCTCTCGTAGATCTTCCGGCCGTCGGTGATCACCGCGAACTCGACCGTGCCGCGGCCGTCGCGGCTGACCAGCCCCGGGACACCGACGTAACTCTCGAACCGCGTGTACTCGCCGCCGAGATCGTAGACGATCTCCGCCGGCGCGTGTGTGCCCAGTCCTTTCTTGAACCGCGTGGGTTTCGACGCCGACACGTCGACGCGCACGGTGACCGGCGTGCCCGGCGCCGCCTGGATCGGCCGCTTGGCGATCAGTGCGTTCCAGTCTCGCGCGTGCAGTAGTCGCGCGGCTTCCTTCGGGTCCTTGACGTGCACCGTAAGATGCGAGAACCCCCAATCAATGAACTGGTCGGCCAGGTTGAAGTCGGTATGCTCATCGATCGCGCGGACGAAGAGACTGCGCTTGCTCAGTCCATCCTGCCGCAATTCGTCGGCGCCGAGCGTGTTCAGCCATCGGTACGCCTGCTTGATCGGCTCCCATCCGATCTCGTCGACCATCTCGGTGAGCAGGCGATGGTACGGATCCTTTCCCCATCCGCCGGTCAGCATGCGATCTGAGGTGATTCGCGCGAGCTCGTTCTCCCGATAGAGATCCGTGAGCCGCAGTCCATCAGGGTCGCTATAGTCGCAGACCTTTCCGCGCGAGAAGACAACCGCCTTGGTCTTGTCAAACACATAGTCCATCTTGAAGTTGGCCGAGATCTCGGCTTCCCACACCCAGCGGTAGTCGAGGTCGAAGTTGTGGCTCATCTCATGCACGATTCCGAACAGCCAGTCGCCCTTGTTCACGTTTTCCTGGAACGACTTGGCAATGTACTCACGTTTCCACTTGATCGGGTTGCCGCACCGGGCCCAGGCACCGTGCAGTTCGTCAGCCGACGTGATCGTGATCTTCTCGCCGTTGAAGGGCACGTCGCCGACGAGATCGGCGAGGGCCTCGTAGGCGCGATCGAGCTGGTCGACCCACGCCTTCGGATCGTCAAGCAGCTTCATGTCTTCGGCATGCACCTTGAGAATAATGTGCTTGCCCTCGACGCTGGCCATTTCGGGAGTCTGATCCGCCGCCCAGGCCGCGTTTGAGGTCGCCAAGGCGACCGTTGCAGTGAGGATGAGAATACGCACGTAAAGCCTCCATTCGGTTGGCACGTGTGCCGAGAAAGCGTCCCTCTGCGATCTTCGCAGTTCCGTCGTTCCATACTACCGCGATGTCCCAGAGCGGGTCCAGGATGTCGAGCGTCTCCCGTTTCGATCGCGGGGACACGTGGCGTGCACTAAGTGCGGGTACCCGGCGCCGGGTCAGCGCTACGCCGGCTCAACGCAACGCACGATCCCATTCGAGCAACTGATGCGACAGGCGCTTGACGACATCCGCGTGATCGCCCGCGACGTTGGTTTGCTCGGCGACATCCGCCTCGAGGCTGTACAACTGTATGTCCGTGCCACGAGCATTCATCAGCAACTTCCAGTGTCCGTCGCGGATCGCCAGGTGCGGGCTCTGGTCCTTCTTCAGGAACGGCCGGCAACCCGCGTGTCGGCCGTACTCCCACATGATGGGCTTCTGCCGCGGCAGCGCCGCCCGGCCGAGCAGCGCGGCGCTCAGATCCAGCCCATCCGGAGTGTAGCCCTCGGGCAGCTTCAGGCCGGCCAGCGTGCCCAGCGACGGCAAGAGGTCGATCCCCGCCACGACGGTCGTCTCGTTGAGCTTCCCCGCCGGGATCGTGCCGCGCCAGCGCACGATGAAGGGCTCGCGAATTCCGCCCTCGTACAGCGACCACTTCCGTCCCCGCAGCCCGCCGGTCAGTCCCGGCGCAGCGCGGTCATCCTGACGTTTCTCGTAGTAGTGCGGCCAGGCGGTGGGGCCGTTGTCGCCGGCGAAGACGATGACCGTATCGTCGCTCAGCCCCAGCTCGTCCAGGGCGCTGAGCAGCCGCCCGATCTGCCGATCCAGTTCATCCAGCACGGCGTAGAACTTCTGCCACTGCGGCTCGCCCGCCAGATGCGAGAACTTGTCGAGTTGGGTTTGGGACGGGTGGTGTGCGTCGTGTACGTCGTTGGGCCAGAGGTTGATGTAGAAGGGCTGGTTTTTGTGCCGGCGGATAAAGTCGATGGTCCGATCGACGAACATCCCGGTTCGCTCGTGCCAATCCGACCAGGTAATCTCGCCGTGGCCGAGTTTGGCGCTCTCTTTGGACAGGCCATCGTCGTTGATCAGCAGGCGGTCGCCCAACCCTTCGAACGCGACGAACGATTCGTCCAGACCGTAGGCCTGCGGCAACGGCGCATCATCCACGTCGCGCCCGCCGCCCATGTGCCACTTGCCGAAGTGCCCGGTCGCGTAGCCGGCCTGCTTCAGAAGCCGCGGCAACGTAACGGCTTTGGGGTCCAGCCAATCGGCCATGCACCGCCGCCGGTTGAGCTCGCGGTCGGCCAGGAATGAGAAGATCCGCCAGCGCTGCGGGTATTGCCCGGTCGTCACCGCCGTGCGCGACGGCGAGCAGATCGGCGAGTTAACATAGAACTGTGTGAAGCGGACCCCGTCGCGCGCCAGGCTATCGATGTGAGGTGTGCTGATCTCGTTGTTGCCGTAGCAGCTCAAATCGCCGTAGCCGAGATCGTCGACGAAGATGAAGACGAAGTTCGGCCGGGACTTCGACGGTTCGTAGGCGGCCAAGGTCTTCGGCAGCGCCAGCGTCGCAGCGCCCGCGCCGAGTGCCTTGACGAACTGTCGCCTGGTCGTGGCAGGTGTTGGCATGGCAGAGGTTCCGCGTAACTCAAGGACGACTCACCGTGGACTGCGCACCGTGCGCATCCGCGGCGCTAGAACTCGATGTCAATCGTCTCGTCGCAGTCCGGTTTCGCGGCCAGATGCTCGAGTACCCTGACGCGTGAGGTGCCGAGCTCGCCGACCTTGACTGTATACACTCCTGCCTTCCGCACGGGCGCTCGAAACGAAGAGCCGGACGTTCTCAGCGTGTATACGATTTCCTGGTTGGCTTCGTCAATCACCTGCACCACGGGATTGTCCAGACCCTTGGTTCGCAGCGTCGGCAGATAGGCGCTCGGATGAGCCAGCCCATTGTCGGTTTGGCGAAACCGGACCGGCCAACCCAGGTACTGCTCTGCCCCGGCTTTCGACGGATCCACCCAGCGCGGCCAGCACTCAATGACGATCTCGCGCGTGCGGCGGTTGAGCCGCACGATGCCGTAGCCCGTTGCTCGATCATAGAGCGCCTTGGGCTCGTGGCCGGAGATCACGGGATTCGAGACGGCGTGAACCGTCATACGATTGCCGAAGCCGTCGCGATAACGGCCCGTATAGACTGGGTCGCCGGGCTGGTGATTCTCGCCAGGGGATGGCGGATACCAGCGCCGCGGCCAGATATTGCCGATTGATGGCACGCAGAATGAGTAGCCCGCGTCCTCCCATGAGTCGATCCCGTAGTGCACGACGCTGCCGAGGTGCTGATCGCCATTGATGTGCAGGGCCAATCCACGCCGAATCTCACGCAGGGCCTTGTCCCGCGCCGGTGGCGGCCAGCCGTTGGAGTCCGTGTCGCGGGCGAGCTTGTGATCCGCGGCGATCTGGCCCGGCGGTAGGGGGGCGAGGCCGACCGCGCGGCCGTCGGCTTCGTCCTGCGCCGGTATGGTGGCGAGATTGACGAACGTGGTCTGCGACAATACGACCTTCATCCAGACCCCGTTGTGCCAGTCCGTTGACCAATCTCGCAGGAACTCGAGTTGCCGCTCGCCGAGCATTCGGGCACCGACCTTCTCAGCGTGCGCCGCGGCATCGAAGTCGGCGTTGCGAATCCAGCCGTGTTGCTCGTCAGCCTCTTCCGGCAGGATGCTCGGCGGCGATTTCCACTTGCGATCTTCGAGGATCGCAAAGCTCACACCGCCATAGTCCATCGACGTGTAATACACCCCGATTCCCTGATCGATCGGCGTCGGGTCATGCGGATCGGGCAGGTGCGACGTCTGCGTCCGCTCGACCATTTTCACGAACTCGGCCGGCATGTAGTAACCGCCTTTGCCGAAGTCGTCGGTCGCATGCCCGCCGTCGCCCCAGACGTTGCCGTGGTACACGTCATGATCGTCTGGAATGCAGATACAGGGGATGTTGCGCGCCAGGTCACCGAATGCCCAACACCAGCGATACCACTTATCGAGATAGTCCAGCATGGCCTTATCAAGTGGTCGCCATACCCCTCCTGTCAGGTCGCCCTCATACACCTGATCACCGGAGAAGAACAGCAGGTCCGGCTTGATGTGACGCAGGCCCGCGACGATTTCGCTGTGCGGGAACCAGATTCCGCTCGAGTTCCAGCGGACAGGATTGCCGACGTGAATGCGATGGCCGGTGAACGCGGCGACGACAAGCTCGTCGCGCTCGGTCGGCTCTTTGCGGATGGTGCCTTCGTAGTAAGCTGTCTTCGTCTCGTTCGGACCGGTCTTCAGGTCGTAGATGATGCGGTACGGCGTGTCGCTGCTTCCATCCCAGTTTTCGACGCGGAAGGGGAACGTGTAGCTGTGGTCGACGAGCTTCGAGTCTGCGGCCTGGCGCCATTCGCCGTCCTGGGTGCGCAGCTCCAGTCGTGCGACTTGCGTGTCCTGCTTGCCGAGCGGTCCCATCTGCGCC
>CAZDTB010000014.1:0-17310 GCA_964508075.1 uncultured Planctomycetales bacterium | reverse complement strand
AATCGGGCACGAAGTGCTCGCCGTGGGCGATGCCGCGTTTCACGCCGTCGCTGAACGTGTGCTGCGCGCAGAGCACGGGGCCGAATGCCCGCTCCGGATGTTCGATCACGCGCTCGCCGTGCACTACCCAATCCCGGAACCAGTACCCGAGCCTTCCGCCGGTCGGGCTCAGGTGCGACACGAGTGCCAGGTTGCCGTCCAACCGCTTGCCGTCTGCCAGATCCACGTACGCCAGGGACACCTCGCGCTCACCCTGTCTCGTCTGTGCCGTGACTCGGTAGCCGTTGTCCGTCGGCTTGCCCCACACGAGCAACGTCAGTTCATCCAGCGCATCCACGTCTCGTCCCCCGGGCTCCGGTCCGCGCGTCTCCATCTCCGGCAGGTCGCCCTCCCTCAATGGGCCGCGCGGCGTTCCATCCGGCCCCACCGCGTTGTCCCGAAACACAACCTGTCCTACAGGGTTCACCGCGACCAGGATGCCACCGTCCTGGGCCGGTTTGTGATGGGTCAATGCACTCAGGCGATAGTCGACGTGCGCTCCGCCAACGCCCAGCAGCAACCCCGCCCATGACTCCGCGCTGGACTTCCTGCTCGGTTCCATCGGACCCAGCCGAACCTGCGCTTGGAACTGCCGCGGTGAGTCATCGAGCGTTGCCGTGAGCAGATGCACCGTCCGCATCGGGCGGTGTTCGGAAACTTCAATGCACTCGAGGCGTCCATCACGAATGCGCCAGTCCTGAAGTCGATTCGCGTAATACTCCGGACCAACCCAGACGCGCTCCACACCCTGCGGCCATGCGGCGTGGAACTCTGCGCCGAAGGTCGGCCACATACACGCAAGGGCCACGACCGCGACCAGCGGCGCCTTTCCGAGAATTTGCCCGTCCATGTGCATTACAGTCTCCCCCGGGTTTGCTTCGTCTACTTACCAGTTCGCGCGCCGACCCGCAAGAAGGCGCTGGGTCACGCACTCCGTCACTCTAGAACGCCGAGCGATGAGCCAAGCGCAGTCTACGAGTTGGCGACGCAACGGACAAGAGGCAGATCGCCGTTTCGTCACAGGGCAACTGACCGAGTATCCTCCCGTGGCTCAGGGCCGCGCCGCGGTCGGCTCGAGAATCACGCAATCGACTCCGAAGAAGTAGCCCGGCGAGACGTCGTTCGTGTCCACCACCTCAAAGCGGAGCCGCACCGGTCCGGCCGGCAATGCAAGCGTACCGAGTTCGACTACCAGACCGGGCACAATCTCCGGCGCGTACGTGTCGACGGGCTCGCCCGCCTTCTGGTCGTTGACATATGCCTGGACCAAGCCGTAATCCCCCGAGCGCGTGTAGACCGCCGCCACCCTGTACGCCCCCGGCGTGGGCACAGGCGCGTCGAACTCGATCCACGCCCCCGCGGAGGTGGGACGGCAGAAGATGTGCTCCTCGCCGCTGGCGCCGCCGATGCCCTGCGGGACGGGGCGGCTGCGGTTGTCACCGACGATCGGCAGGTCCTCGCACTCGATCGCGTATGGGCTGAGCGCGCGGAATAGGTCCACGAAGTCGAGCCCGAGACGACGGCCGGTAGCACGCGGATCAGGTTTCACGGCGCGGAAACCGAGCGTGTGCGCGCCCTTGGAAAGCGTGACGGCCGCCACCTTGTTGCGCCGCAGCCGGGGCTGCTCCGCGTAGCAGTCGACCGGATCGCCCACGGGCTGATCATCGATCAATGTCTGGAACCGCCCGCCGTCGGGCCCGCACGCGGTGCGCAGACGCAAGGTCAGCACGGCGTCTTCCGGCTGGTCGGGCAATGCCAACGTGGCCTGCTGTCCGTCGGCCGAGAAGTTTAGCGTGAGCTGGGCGCCCGCCGACAACCCTGTCGCGGCGTACTCCACATCCGTTCGCACGCCGTCCGCGGCGACGACCTTCAGGTCCTCCGCTTCGGGCCCGCAGTAGTTCTTCCAGAGGCGTTCCAGCGACCAGCAGTCGAGCATCGCCGGGCGTGAGCACTGAACCGAGACCAGGTTTTCGCCGGGTTCAAGCGGCAGCACACCCACGGTGTACAGCCCCTTTGCGGCGGGGTCGTAGCGGACCGTGCCGACCGTGCGGCCGTCGGCTGCCGTTACCGTGATGGTTTCGAACGGCTCGCGCGGGTTAGTGTGCAGCTTCAGGCAAAACCGGTCGCCTCTCTCAGCCGGAATGCTGACCTGCAGTGGCCGCTCACTCGTGATCTGGGCCGCCTGCCCTCCCGAGAGTTCGACGCGGTCCAGATCGCTCTGCTCGACGACGGTGCCCCAGTCAGCGCCGCGCACGTGTCCCTCGATCTCGACTGCGCCGGAGATGCGCGGCCCGGGCGGCGTGAGGTCGGCCAGCGTCAGCGGCTGGAAGAAGCGCTTCCCGCCGGGTGCCGCGTACCAGTACGCGATCGTGCTGTAGTACGTGTCCTGCACGCCGCCGAACTGCCAGTTCTCGATGCTGAAGCGGATGGATTTCTGGAAGTTGACGCAGTCGGGCACGTGCCAGCGGTAGGCGGAGTTCTTGTCGCGGCGGGGCGTGCGATGTCCGGTGCGGGTGACGCCCTGGAGCGGCCGGATGTGCCGGCGGATGCCCCAGGCATCGCCCAGGTAGTCTTCGGTGCCGGTGCCGAAGTACGACGGAAAGCACTCGCCATCGATCCAGATCTTGTCGTCGCCCTCGCCCCACCAAGTGTGTCGCGGGCAATCGACATTCAGCAGACAGCCGACCAGCCGTCCGGGCCCCGTCGCCTCCAGCACCACGTAGTCGAGCACCTGGCACGGGTCCTCTTTGCGGAACCCAGCGTGAAAGCGCAGCGCGTCGTGCGCCGGTGGCTGTGGGTCGGCCTGCAAATGGAGCAACAACCCGATCGTCCGCTTTCCGGGGTTCATGTTCTCGACCTCGACCCGCAGCCCGTCGCGATAGGGCATTGGAAAGTAGCAGTACATGAAGCGATCGTTGGCTGTCTCGCGCCCCGGTAACGGTGCAGGCAGCTGCCGGTCCGTACCAATGGCCAGGCTCTGCATCGGGCTGAGGTTGAACCCGGAGCCAAAGAAATCGACCAGCGGTACGGCGACAGCGGGCTCGGTCTCTCTGTCGAAGGTGATCCGCAAGACGCACCGGTGCAGCGCGTACACATCTCGCGGCGCGGCACTGTCGGTCAGCGCGACGTACAGCCCCCGCAACGTCCCCGCGCCCGCGAGCGATGCCGCCAGCTTCTCGCCCGGGCCGACGTCACCCTCAACCGTCTTGGACTGCAGTGGCCGACCGCCGAAGAGTTGTCGCTCGCTCAGCCCATCCTCCAGCGTCGCCGCAACCTCGTCGAAGGCGGCCCGTGCTGCGGCGTCTGATGTGGGCGTGAAGCGCTGCACCTGCGTGCCGCGCGGGAAGCGCACGTAGTTGATCTGGTAGTACGCCGTGCTATCGCGCGCGAGCACTTGGCAGCTCGAGTTGAAGCCGATCGGGTAGTAGCAGTTCAGGCCGCGATAGACGAGCGGCTCGGTCAGCGGCCCGAGTTCACCGGATAGCAACTGGTCGAAGGTCGTGTCGAGCACCACCTCACCATCAAGGACCATGCGCAGCGCGCCGTGCGGATTGGCCGACCAGATACGGGTCAGCGCGCCGGGACCCTCCAACTCCGCCATCACGCTCCAGCCGTCCGGCGTCCGGCCGTAGAAATGTCCCCAGTCCTGGTTGGCGCCCCAGTCGATGAGCTGGCCATCGGCACCGACGCGGGAGTGCCGATCGTAGCTCGAGCACATGCCGGTGCGCTCCTCCGGATGCGGCGGGATCGTCAGGCGCTCCAGGTCGATGACGCGGTGCAGCAGATCAGCCTGGGTGACGGTCGATTGGCCACTCGCGACGTCAGGCAGGGTCGCCAGCAGCGCGATGAGTGGGGCAAGAACGCGCATGGTGAATGCTCCATGGATCGTTTAGAAGCTGGATGGCGGCGCCCCTCGAACGGGATCGGGCAACATTCCGCTTCGGGCTTCGCCGGCCTGCTGAGTGTTAGCGCGCGCCAGGGTAAGTTCCTCTCGGCAAGACCCATCGACGCACGTCAGTGCGCTTATACAGCTTCCATACGCTCGCACAAGGGACGGACCTGAGGTAACGGCTGTCCCTGCGCGTCACCCTGGAGAGCACTGAAGTGTAAGTTGAGTCAGGGGGCTTCGCCGGTCCGCGAACCCGACCGGCGGAGGCATGCGGGCAAACTCAGAGACTTGGCGTTCCGCGATGAGGGAAAACGGGAGGGAGAATGCGCCTTGCGGGACCGCGTTTCCAGGCTGTGGCGCAAGACGCCGGGCGATTACAGAACCGCTGCTCTGCCAATTGGGCTACGGCGGCGATCGGCTCAAGTATGGCTCTGGCGGTCAGTGACGCAATTCCCGACACCTCGCGAGGGGCGGGGGGGGCGGCTGGTCCAGCGATTCTTGCGCCGCGTGAGATGGGCCATTATGCCCTGTGGTGTAGTCTGTTACGCCGAGTCTCAGCAGCCCGGGAGGCATGATGGCCACGCACGAGACTTCGCGGGGAATCCCACTACACCGAGGTTGGCCCCGGCGTGTCAGGTCGGCCACGCTGCACGTCCTCGCATTGGGTCTACTCCGTGGCCTACGCCCGCGGCAGGGCGACTGACGGCCGGATCGCCCGAGTACGGCTCAAGGCCGAAAACGAGCTCAAGCGACAGGTGGCGCTACAGCTTGCCAACTTGCAGACGACCTGACGCCGCCCCGTGTCTCCCAGGCTTCGATCATTTCGTTGCCTCCATGGCTGCGGGGATAGCTAGGCGGCTGGGAGGACATTTACCGGGATCGGGCTTGCATCTGTCGGAACAGGAGGCCTTTCACGGCACACGTGGACCAGCACACCCAGGTGCAGTCGGCTGCTGACGCCTCGCGCCGCGAGCCGAGCCATGCGGTTTCGTGCGAAACCGGTTTCGGAAACGCCTACGTTCCGAGACCGTAGTTGGCGAGCAGGGCAGCAAGGTCCGACAGGTCGGTACAGCCACTGTCGTCAAAGTCGGCGTCGGGGTTGTAGTCCACGTCTCCTTCGCATTGGCCGTAGGAAGCGAGTAGCGCGGCGAGATCGTCCAGATCAACGTCGAAGTCGCCGTCCACGTCGCCGACGCGACGCGGTTTCAGGATCCACAGTCCGGTCGCGCTGTTGGCGGCGTAGACGTATTCTCCATCGGCGTCCACTCCCTCGGCGTAGAACACCGACACGTAGATGCCGACGCTCCGGGGTTCGTGCGGGTCGGAAATATCGATGGCCTCGAGGCCGTGCACGATGTAGAGGTAGTCGCCGAGGATCGTCATGTCGTCAACCCACGGACCCCGGGGGTAGCGCGAAATCCACGTCGGGGAGGCCGGGTCCGAAACGTCGTAGATCTCTACACCCCCGCGCGTGCCGACGTAGGCGAATCCCTCACTGATCTCGACTGAGGTGGGCAGGTACGGTGTCTCACGCGTGGTAACCCATTCGGGAGCACCGGGTTCGCTGACGTCCAGCACGACCAGACCGTTGTTCGCGTCCGCCACGTACAGATAGTCCCCGCAGAGCTTCGCTTCGAACGCGTTTCCGGTGTCGAACGTCGCGATGGTTTCCGGCGCATTCGGGTCGCGCACGTCCACGACGCGGATTCCGTCGACATGCCCGGCAATGAACGCGTGTCCGGAACCGTAAGCGACCTCCCGAGATGGGCCTTCGAACTCAGCTTCGCCAACCAGGACCGGTGCGTACGCGTCGGCAACATTGACGACGTCGAGCCCATTCGTCCGTCCGATGAAGGCCAAATCGTCGACTACATCGTGCTGTCCGGTTCCGCGTGGATGGATGCCGGCACACGTGGGTGCCTCGGGCACACTCATATCGATGATTCTGGCCCCGCCACAGCCCCCCAAGAGAACTCGGCCGCCGGCAGCCGTGATCTTGTATGCGAACGACGCGTCGTCGTAGGCTCCAATGATCTCCGGATTCTCGGGATCGGCAACGTCCACGAACTCCACCATGCACGGCTCCGATACCAGGGCGAGGCCGCCGGAAACCGCCACGGCGTTGGCGCGCGATTCGGTCTCCTGAGTGCCAACCCAGTAGGGATCCTCTGGATCAAAGACATCAATGATATGGAGCGAGTCCCACGTGTCTCCCAGATAAGCACGGCTGCCCGAGACCGCCACGCACCACAGGCTGGTGTCAAACGAGGGGACCCACTCGCCGATATCCGCAGGTGAATTCGGATCCGAGACATCGACGATGTACAGCGCATGGCTGTCTGCGATGTAGGCCGTTGTGTCCTGAACGTCCAGGGCCCAGCCGTCCTGGTCGCACACCCCGACGAGCGTCAGGTCCGGCGCCTGAGACGCGTCGAAGATATCCACGGAAACCCAGGTGAGCGCGTATACGCACTCGCCCGATACGCATACGTCCAGGCAGTGA
Organism: uncultured Planctomycetales bacterium; assembly: GCA_964508075.1. Taxonomy (GTDB): domain Bacteria; phylum Planctomycetota; class Phycisphaerae; order UBA1845; family Fen-1342; genus JALSRY01. The sequence continues at coordinate 10,879 of CAZDTB010000014.1, read as the reverse complement.
TGCGATGTCGGATAGACTCGTGCTTGAACCGGTTCATCCGGGGTGGACACGTCGAAGACGTGAACGAATCCCTCGTACTCTGCGACGTATGCGTAATCGCCGCTCACACCGACGTTCCAGCATTGCCCGGCAATGCCGTACTCACCGACCCACTCGATATTCGCCGAGTCGGACACATCCAGAACATGGAATCCGCCGTAGCTGGCCGCTACGTACACGTAGTCTCCCTGGACGGCGATTCCCATGACGAGCTCCGGCAGCACGGGGCTCTGCCCGAGAAACACCGGCTCGGCCGGCGTCGAGATGTCGAGGACGACAACGCGCGGCCCGATGCCGACGTACGCCGTGTCGCCCACGGTTTCTACCGCATAGCTCGACCCGCCCCACTGCCCGACGAGTTCAAAGAACACCTCACTCCGTGCCCCGAATGAGGACGCGGTCAAGCCGCCGATGGCAAGGCCGGCAAGCGTGCATCTTCCACTGAACATGTTGAGTACCCCGCGTAGACGAGCCCACCTACAACGCCACCGCACGCCGCGAGGCGCATCGTCAAGTCGGATCATGCTATTGCCTGACATTTCGCATCTGCCGCTTCCGAGGCCCCGATCCTCCCGGAGCGCCAAGCCCACGTCAAGGAATGGTGTGCTGGCCCAGGTATGCCGTGAAAGGTCCGCTGTTCCAACAGATGGAAGTCCTGTCCCGGTGTGTTGGCCCACCGGTCTTTGCGCGGCCGATTGGGCGGTTCTGCCCGACCCGTCTGACGCCGGAAGAGATGCGCGAACTCCTCCTGCAATCCGGCCACAAGACGCCCCAGGGGGCGTGGGTTGTCGACCCGCACGCGTTCATTCGTCTGGCTGAGGAGGGCGGCCGGTAGCGTGTTCGCGTGGCGTCCGACGGCGAGAGATTTAGAAAAGTATGCCTTGACTTTACGACTACATGTGTAATACTTAACTCGACTACAGACGTAATCGCCAGCGTACGAGGAGACGGTCCTTGAAGACGATACCGCGAATCTCTGAGGCCGAATGGCTCGTGATGAAGGTCCTGTGGGAACGCTCGCCGCAGACCGCGAACGAGGTCACCGAGGCCCTCGACAGCCAAACGGATTGGAAGCCGAAGACGGTCAAGACGCTACTCAGCCGCCTGGTCCAGAAGAAGGCTCTCGGATTCGAGCGGGCGGGCAAGGCGTACCGTTATCGGCCGTTGGTCTCCGAGGAAGCCTGCGCGCGTATCCGCCGCCGCACGCTCCTCCGACGTGTCTACGACGGCGCCCTCACGCCCATGCTCGCCGCGTTCATCGAGGACGAGGACCTCACGCCGGAGGACATCGCCGAGTTGCGGAGGGTCCTCGACCGCAAGGAGAGTGGCGCATGACCGACCTGCTCGACTGGCTGGCGCGCGGCACGTTACACGCAACGCTGGTCGCGATGCTCGTGCTGCTGGCCCGCGCCGTGTTGCTGCGTCGCATGCCACCCCGCCTCCTCTCTCTCCTCTGGATGATCCTGCTCGTACGTATGGTCCTCCCCTGGGCGCCCGGCAGCGCATTCAGCATTCATAACCTGGTCGGTGACCCCTGGGGCGCGACGCCCTCGCCGGCCGCGGTATCTCCCCTGCTGGCCGGCACCCTGCCGGAGGCGATCCTGCCGGACGCCGGCACCGGGCACTTGGGCGCAGCCGATCTGGGACCGCGGGGCACCGGAGGCGCATCGTCCACGGGGACGGCTTGGAGTTCTCTAGTAGCGTTGTTGCCGGCCGTCTGGCTGGGCGGCGTACTACTGCTGGCCAGCCTCACGATCGCGATCAACATTGTGCATTGGCGCCGCGTCTGCCAAGCGCCGCCGGTGACCGACACCGCTGCGCTGCGTCTTCTGCGGCAGTGTCGCCGAAAGATGGGGCTGGTGCGGGAGCCGCTTCTGGTAGAGACGGATTACACGCATTCGCCGGCGCTTTTCGGGCTGATTCGGCCGCGTCTGCTGTTGCCGACGGGCGCGATCGCGTCGTTGAGCCCCAGCGAACTGCGGCATGTTTTCAAGCACGAGCTGGCCCACTTCAAGCGGCACGACATCCTGCTTAGCTGGCTGGCCGCGGGCTTGCAGATCGTGCACTGGTTCAACCCGCTCATCTGGTTCGCGTTTCGGCGCTGGCGCGCCGATCGCGAGACCATGTGCGACGAGCTGGCCTTGACGCACATTCCGGTGGGCGAATCCCACAGCTACGCCGTAACGCTCGTCTCCCTGGCGGAACACAGATCCGGGCCCGGCTTTGTCCCCAGTCTGGCGAGCCTGTTTGGACGCAAAGTAGAACTCAAACGGAGAATTTCAATGATCCACAAATACGACATGTTGAAACGCCGAACACCGTGGCTCGCGATCGGCGTCATTGCCGTCGTCGCATTCATCAGTCTCACGAATGCCAAGGCGAAGCGCGCCGGCGAGCTGGAGGCCGTTGAAGCTACCGCCGGTTGGAAAACCGCCGACGGCACGCGCCCCGCCTACGTGCCCGAGACCAGTTGGCTGGACGAAAACGGTCGCATCGTGGACAAGATCGACTACTCCTTCGTGGACGATCCGGCCGTTCTCGGCGTGTGGACCAGCGTCGACTTCGTCGAAGACATCGATGAATTCGACCCCACGCAGCCCAGATGGCAAGGTGAACTTTACCTGAAGAAGCTCGACTTCCTCGCGGGAGGCGGCACGCGTGTGCAGGCTGCGCGTGATCCCGAACTTCGGTCCGGCCCGTGGGATTGGACGAATGGCCTGTTGATGCACGGCGGCGGCGATCACAGTGCGGCAGCGTACGAGATCGAATCGATCGACGGCGTCGATTACCTGTTCCTCCAGTGGAAGAGCGGTGACTACATCATTCGTCACGCGAAACCCGCTTACTACGTCTTCGTCTGGAACGCCGCCTCGGCGGATGTCGACGCCCAACCGGCGTCCGGCGACGACGATTCACGTGCGCACGCCGCAGCCCCGACGCCAGTGTGGACGAGTGAGGACACGCGGCCGGACTACGTGCCCGAGACGAGCTGGCTCGACGAGGATGGCCGCATCCGCGACCAGGTTGACTACCCCTTCGTGGATGACCCGGCGGTGCTGGGCGCGTGGACCAGCGTCGACTTCGTCGGGGACATCGAGGACTTCGATCCGGCCGAACGCCGGTGGCAAGGCGGCTCTCTCCACCTCACCGGTCTCGAGTTTGGCGCGCAGGGACAACTCGGTCACCGGTACGGTGACGACGAAGAGTTCAGCGTCTCCGAAGACTGCTCATGGACGAACGGGCTGCTGCTGGAGGGGGACACGGCCCCGGCGTACGTGATCCAGTCGTTCGATGGGGTCGGCTATCTGTTCCTGGAATGGAAGAGCGGCGACTACACCATCCGCCACATGAAGCCATGTTACTACGTCTTGTGCAGAGCGCATTAGCAGAACGTCCTTCAAGACAGTGTGGCAATTGGCACCGCGCCGAGCGTCGAGGGCGAGCGTACCTCGACGCCCGGCGCGGCCTTGATACGCAGCACCCCGGCCTGGCCTGGTCCAGCGATTCCTGCGCCGCGTGAAACGGGCCGTAATGCCCTACCGTGTAAGCTGTTATGCTGAACCTCAGCAACACGGGAGGCGAGATGGCCCCGCTAGTGAATCTGTCTAGAATCCAACTCCCTCACAACTGGCCTCGGCACGTCAGGTCCGCCCTGCTGTACGTTATCGCGTTGGCGCAGTACGCCGTGGCCTACACCCGCAGTTGGGCGATCGATGGCCAGATCGCCCGGGTCCGGCTCAAGGCCGAGAACGACCAGCTCCGGCAAGAAGTGGCACTGCTCACGGAGGAAATCCGCATCAAGGACGTGCGCATGAAGCGCGTCGACCCGCAGAAGCGACCGCACTATGTGCCGACCGAGCGCATGGCCATTCTTGAACTCCGCGCCGCGCGAGCATGGTCCACGCAGCAGACGGCCGAGAGCTTCCTCGTCACAGCAGCCACGATCGCATCCTGGATGAAACGCGTCGGCGAGGAAGGGGCCAACGCGCTCGTACAGATCCGCGAGCCCGTCAACAAGTTCCCCGATTTCGTCCGGTACGCGGTGCAACGTCTCAAGGCACTGTGCCCATTGCTGGGCAAGGCCAAGATCGCCAAGATGCTCTGTCGTGCGGGTCTGCACCTCGGCACGACGACGGTGGGACGAATCCTCAAGGGACCAGCACGTCCGATGCCATCGGAAGCCGCTGGTTCCACTGACCGCGTGGTGACGGCCAAGCGCACGAACCACGTCTGGCACATCGATCTGACCACCGTGCCCACACGAGCCGGCTTCTGGGCGCCATGGGTGCCATTCGCGCTATCGCAGCGCTGGCCGTTCTGTTGGTGGCTGGCTGTCGTCATCGATCATTACTCGCGGCGCGCAATGGGCTTTTCCATCTTCATGAAGCGGCCCGCTTCGCTCACGGTACGCAGCTCCCTTGGGCGGATAATCGCTCGCGCCAACGCGACGCCCAAGTACGTGATCTGCGACAAAGACAGCATCTTCTGGTGCGTGGGCTTCAAGCGCTGGTGTCGGCGCAAACGAATTCGCCCGCGCTATGGCGCGGTCGGGCAGCACGGCAGCATCGCCGTCCTCGAGCGCTTCATCAGAACTATGAAGGACGAAGCCACGCGCCGAATCCTGGTTCCACAGCGCCGATCGACTCTCGGCAGGGAGCTCGACCACTTCTTCGCCTGGTACAACGCGTGTCGCCCGCACACGACGCTCGAGGGCAGCACTCCCAACGAAGTCTACTTCCGACTGCGACCTGCCAACCGCCGGCCACGCATCGAACCACGCGTAGGCTGGCCGCGTCGCTCGCCCTGTGCCAAGCCGTGCACACTCATCGCCGGACAGCCCGGCGATCGCTTCACACTCGACGTCAACTTGCACGGTGGCCAGCGACACCTGCCGATCGTCTCGCTGAAACGCGCCGCGTAGGCTGACACAAGCACATCTGGCTCGCGGGTTTTTTGCGGTGAACGTCCGCGCTGCGACTACGAATGGGCGGTGCTCGCTTCCAGAAAAGTAAGGGGGCAGACTGCGCGACTCGTTCAAGGTGACACTCGTGTTGATGCGACGTCGTTTCGTGTCGGGCCCAACCGTCCACTCGGCCGCGCAAAGATCGGTGGATGGGCACACCCTCGTGGCATGGGGCCCAATTGCCGTACTAGCAAGCGTCGCGCCATACAGTTCCGGATCGATCGGCATCGCGCTAACCTGCTGTAACATAACGGCTTACACCTCATCGGCCGGGCAGCTCGGTAGCCACAGCCCGGCGTGAGCCGAAGCGTCTAGCTTCCTTAACTGAACATTTGCGCCTACTATGGACATGTGGAACGCCGTTCGGCCGCGGCGTCGGAGGTCGGTGCAATGCGTGAGCCCAAACAACCCGCGCTGCACGGGCGCAAGTGTGCAGCGATCCTGGATAGTCTGGATGATGGCATCGTTACGCTTGACGACAACGGGACAGTGATCGGCATCAACCGTGCCGCGTGCAGGATGTTGGAAACGAGCAGAAAGGCTGCGCTGGGCGCAGCGTGTCCTTGCTTGCTCGGCGAAGGACTGTGTGCTCCCGATTCCATCCTCAGAGAGTCGATCTCGAACAGAAAGCCCATCCACGACGTGGAGGCGGAGCTCGAAACCCCGTCCGGACACCGGAGAGTCTTCAACCTCCGGACGGTGGTATTCCGGGAGAGGCGCGGAGAACCGCGGGGCGGTCTAGTTGTGTTCCGCGATGTGACCGAGCTGGCTCACCTACGGCGTGACCTCAAAGAGCGCTACCGGCTTCACAACATCATCGGCAAGAGCAAGCGGATTCAGGACGTCTTTCACCTGATCGAGCAGGTGGCCGATACCGACGCCACCGTTCTGATCGAAGGGCAGACCGGAACGGGTAAGGAGTTGGTTGCCCGGGCGATCCACTACCTCGGGCCCCGTGCGGCTGGCCCGTTCATTGCCGTTAATTGCTCCGCCCTGGCGGAGAGCTTGCTCGAAAGCGAGCTGTTCGGCCACGTGCGTGGCGCGTTCACCGGCGCCCTGCGCGACAAGCAGGGGCGCTTCGAGGCTGCCGCTGGCGGTACTATTTTTCTGGACGAGATCGGGGACATATCGGCCAACATTCAGGCCAAACTGCTGCGCGTGCTTCAGGAGCGCACTATCGACCGCGTCGGGGATGAAAGGTCGATCCCCGTCGATATTCGTGTGATCGCCGCCACCAACCGCTCGCTGGCGGAGCTGGTATCCTCGGGGCAGTTTCGGGAGGACTTGTACTACCGCCTGCGTGTGGTACCCATTCGGCTTCCGCCGCTATGGGAGCGCCGCGACGACATACCGCTCCTAGCCCAACACTTCGTCGACAAGCTCCGCAAAGAGACCGAGCGGGCCATCGAAGGTATCGACGCGGAGGCGCTAGCGCTGATGCTCGACTATGCCTGGCCGGGCAATGTACGCGAGCTGGAGAACGTCATCGAGTACGCGTTCGTCAAAGCGCGCAGCGACCTTATCAGTCCGGCCCATCTTCCGCCAGAGCTGGTCCGCAGCGAATCCGGCGAGATTCCATCATCCGCCGCCGACGCTTCAGTGCGACAGCGAAGACGGCGCCGACTGGATCTGACTCACGTTCGGGCACGACAGGCGCTGAGCGCAACCGGTTGGAATGTCGCCAAAGCAGCCCGGCGTCTTCAGGTGAGCAGAACGACGCTGTACAAGCGAATGGCGGAATTCAACCTCAATGAACCGCGCGATTAGGTTGTTCTGCCGTGCCGCAGTCCCTGCCGGCGCCATGACACGACGCAGCAGAGCAGGTTGCGTGGCGTGAACACTTCTGTCCAATTCGCTGCTGAGGGAACAGGTGTGCGGGCCACGCCAAGTTTCACCCCACGAAGCGAAAGCTGCTGTAGCCGCCTATGCATAAGGGGGTTATAGCAGCGTCAGCACGGCCGGCTTCGGCTCGGCACGCGTATTGCAACACCGCCCGGGCACTGCGATGATGAAAGAGGGCGCCGAACTGACGGCATCACGAACATCGACAATCAGGGAGTCCAGTACACATGGCAACAGAAACTGACGTTCTCGTGATCGGCGGCGGGCCAGCCGGAATCACTTTCAGCCGAACCCTCAAGAAGCTACGGCCCGAGACCAGCATCACCATGCTTAGACCGGAAGAGCACTCGATGGTCTACTGCGCTATCCCCTACGCAATCGAGGGACTCTTCGATCCGGAGAAGGCCTACAAGAAGGACTCACTTGTCACCGACGTCGGCGTCAACCTCGTCCGTACTCATGCCGTCAACGTCGACTTCAACAACAAGAGAGTTACCGATTCGGACGGAGAAGTCTACCAGTACGAAACGCTTTTCATCGCAACCGGCGCCGTCCCGGTCAGACCCCCAATCCCCGGCGTGGATGCCCGGAACGTCTTCACCATCAAGACCCAAAGCGACATGCTCGCGTTGCTGGACCGGATCAACGCCAAGGCCAAGAAGGCTGTAGTCATCGGCGCCGGGGCCGTTGGCATTGAGCAGGCCCAAGCCTACCGTGAGAATGGTCTCGAGACGCATCTGGTCGATATCGCCAGCCGCGTTCTGCCGAACATGATCGACAACGACATGGTGGAACCACTGCACAAGGTCCTGACCGAGAAGGGCATCAAGCTCGCGCTTGGCGTCGGCGTCGAGAGGATGGAGGCTAGCGACAACCACATCTTTCAAGTCAAACTGACCAATGGCGACGTGATCACCCTTGACCCTGATAAGGACTTTGTATGCTTGAGCGTAGGCATGAAGCCCGACATCGCGCTGTTTAAGCACCCCAACCTCAAGGTCGATCGCGACGGAATCGTACTCGACGCGCGTATGCGCACCAGCCTTCCCAATGTCTACGCGGCCGGCGACAACTCCCACTTTCATTCCGCGATCGATGGTAAGCCGATCGGCGGCAAACTGGCCACTAACGCCGTTCCGATGGCGAAGGTTGCTGCCCGCAATGTGGCTGGAATCCACGATGAGTATGCCGGCTTCGTCAACGGCGCCGCGACGTGCGCCTTCCAGTATCGCGTTGGCGCCACCGGTTTCACCGAGGAACTCGCCCGGAAACGAGGCTTCGAGACGGTTAGCGGCCACGGGGCGACTACCAGCGTGTTCCCCATGATGCCGGGTGCTACCGAGCTGAAAGTCAAGATCGTTGCCGACGCACAGTCCGGTCGCGTTCTCGGCGGACAGGCTCTCGGGGAAGTCCCCACGGCCGACAAAGTGGACACTATCACGTTGGCGATTCAGCAGGGCCTGACACTGAAGCAACTGGCTAGGCTCAGCTACAGTGCCCAGCCTTGGCAGAGTTTCTTCCCGGCACGCAACGCTATTGTCGAAGCCTGCGAGAACGCTCTTGAGCTCCTGGCCGCACAGCCGTGACGTACACCCACCGGGCTTCCGCTTTCGCGCCATCCGCCAGGACGGGGCCGAGGCATGCTCGCCATTGGCACGGAAGACGTTGCCCAACGTGTTCAAGTAGGGGCTGTTGACGTGGACACTTCTGTCCAGCCGACCGGCAGGGCAAACAGCCTTCAGAGAGGGTCCTGAAGTTCGCTGCATTGTGCCTGCTGCAACGCAAGTGCTTGTCCAGCAGGAGGTTGCTTGCTTCGCATGGCTGGCAGCACTGGATCGGCACGAAACTTGCTCAAAGCCTAGGTGTCGTTGCGAGGTACGGCGTCAACCAGGTGTGAGCGACATGATCACCGTGACCGACGCGAACTTTGAGGCCGACGTTCGCCGCGCGAAGTTGCCTGTGCTGCTTGATTTCTGGGCAACGTGGTGTCAACCATGCCGCGCGCTGGCGAGCGAGTTGGAAACGCTCGTCGTGCAGGTGGAGGGAAAGCTCCTGGTCGCGAAGGCGAACGTGGCCGAATGCCGCTCGTTGCCGAAACGGTTGGGCGTGTTGTTTCTCCCCACGCTGATACTGTTCGTTGGCGGCAACGAAGTGGGGCGGATTCCAGGGGTTCCGTCACACGCTGAGTTGAATGACCTGGTCACACTCGCGGGAGTCCCTGACGTATTGTCTGGAGGAAGACCATCATGACGATTGCTGTCGCCGCTACCGGTGAATCGCTGGATGCCAGGGTGTGCAGACAATTGGCACGCTGCCATTGTTTCCTCATCGTAGATCTAGAAACGTTGCGGTTCGACGCGTTTTGCCACGCTGCGCACGCTCTCGCAGGCGGCGCTCGACGCACAATCGCAGAGGAGCTTGCCGTCCGTGACGTGGACGTTGTCTTGGCCGGGAGCTTCTGCCGGAGGAGCCGTGATGCCTTGGAGATTGCGGGCCTTCGTTGTGAGGAGGCTGCCGGTCGGGTGCGGGACGTGCTCGCCCGTGAAAGCTCGAAGGTGATGGGAACATCTGGAGGCCAATCCGAAAGACGATCAACGGATGGAGGTCTACCATGAGCGACATCAGTCACACAGACATGCGACGAGATCTTGACCATTGGCAGGATGAGCACGCGTTGTGGTTCAGAGACATCAGTCATTGGCAAACAGGGCACCAGTCAGCCCTGGGTGAAATGGAGCGTTTGGAAACACTCATCAAAATCCACGGCGACGCGGTACGCAAACATGCCGAGGCGATTGGGGCCCACGAACGGTCTCTCCTCGAGCATGCGCGCCGACTGGCTGAAGACCGGGGCGCCACCGATCGATACGATGAGCTGGTGACATCGCACCAACAACTGGCACTCGGGCGTGCGCAACAACGTGATGCCCACGAGCGCATTAGAGCGCATCACCTTGTGGCGATGGCTCACCTGCGTACGCTGGTCAAGGCGATGAGCGAGGGGATGTAATCAACGCCTGGGTCCGTCCGTTAAGGTTGAGATAGCAGGACATGAGATAAAGAGAGACAAGACGATGCTTACGCGAGCGAACAAGTCAACGCGACACGCATACCCCCAACGGGATCAGACATCGGCTCCGTCTGCTGCTGAGGCGATGAGGCGTGTGGCGGCTGAACTGAAGCTCGGCCATGCTCGTCGCGCCGCCTCGATGTTCGCCGCAGCCTATGGCTGGGACTCCTTTCCCCAAACCGCGCACTCCCTGGGCTGGATCACGGCTACCGTCGGCCGTGAGGCGACCGCCAGCTTGATCAGCGCATTTGCCCATTACGCATGTTGTGGATGCACGAAAGGCCGTGAGAAGTGTGAGGAATGTGGGGGCACGGGGAGACTTGCGGACGGCAGCGTGTGTGAAAACTGTCTTGGGCTCGGGCGCGCGCGATGCGGATTCTGCGGCGGTTCGGGCTGGGTGACGCTGGACTTCGTACCGGACGTACTGAAAACCCCGGTGATCGAGCAACGGGTCCGGATTGCGGTCGCACGGCTGGCAAACCTGCTCGCCGAGCCGTTGCCGGAGGTAGCCGGAGCCCGCCCCCAGCAAGCGTTTCGGGCGTGCGCAAAGCTCGTCGTCCGTCTCGGCCGGCAATTGGCCGTCTTCGACAACGCTTTGCCGATGATGAAGGAGATCGCTCGGGCACACCCAGAGCTTCGAGAGCAGCTAGCGAAACTGGCGCGCCATTGTGTCCGGGCCGCGCGTGGGGCCGGAATCAGAGTTCGTCAGTTGCTCAAGCGGATGGCAGCGGCTGCACGGGTGGACGCCGACAACGGTCCCGGCGCTCCGCTGGCAAGAGAGCGCAGCGCGAAGAGGGCCCAGTTCTACGAGGCGCTGGCAGATACGAACGTCCTTTCCGAAAGCGGGCTCCGCCACGCCCATTTGGAGGCCGTGTTGAAGAAGGCCCGGAAAGACCGACCGAACAACGAGGAGTTGTCAAGCAATGCGGCAGCCTAGTGTAGTGTCTCACAAATACGATACCGTG
>CAZDTB010000013.1:0-23266 GCA_964508075.1 uncultured Planctomycetales bacterium | reverse complement strand
CTCACGGAACTCCTTTTCGGCGGCGACTCTTCTTTCACTATCGGCGTAAACGAGCCCCAGGTGGTAGCGTGCGGCCAGGTAATCCGGCTCGATCCGCAGGGCCTCCAGGAAGGCCGGCACAGCCTGTTCGTTGTTCCCGGCCTTGAAGAACACCCATCCGACGGTGTCGTATGCGGCGGGGCGGCTGCGGGGCTCGAGACTGGGGGCGAGCTCGTGGAGTTGCCGCGCGTACGGAAGCGCTTCTGCCGAGCGTCCCAGCCGATCTGCCAGCAGGTAGGCCAGGTTGTTCAGCGTGCGGAGGTCGTTTGGCGCGAACTGCAGGGCTTGCTCGTAAGCCGCGACAGCCTCTTCGGTTCTGCCGGTCTGATCGAGCCCCAAGGCTTGGACCTGCAGGGCTTCGAAGTGCAGCGGGCTGCCTTCGGGCAGCTGCGAGAGCACGGCCTCGATGATTTCGAGGGCCTCGCTGTGCTCCGCCGATTCTCCGCTCGTCGCCAGGAAGTCCGCCAGCGCGATGCGCATGGCTAACTCGGCCTCGGGTTCGCTGGCCTGCTCGAGCACGCTGCGGAGCAATGCCAGTCCCTCCTCGCGCCCCAACAACAGCTGGGCCCGGCCGGTCACGTCTCGCACCAGGCGGACGCCGCCGCGGAGACTGGCTTCGTTAATTGCCTGCTCCAACAGCGAGACCGTGATATCGCGCCGCTTTTCGGCGAGGTAGGCCTCGGCGGCATGGGTCTTGATCAGCGGGGTAAGCTTACTGTTGATCTTCTCGGGCATCCACCCGCGGCCGGCGAACTTGCGCAGCAAGTCCTCGTACTCCAGGATCGCCTCGCGGGCCCGGTTGCCGCGAACCATCGCCTGGAGCATGTCCTCAATCGCCTTGGTGTTCTCATAGTCGGTCAACTCGACGGACTTGCGCAGGGGCTGGACGGCGGCGGAGTATTCGCCGCGTTCCATCAACAGCATTCCGAGCTCATAGGGCCAGAACGGCTGCTGGGGGTCTCTGGCAATGAGCTGGTTGACCAACTCCAGCGCCTTGTCAAGCTGCTTGGTTCGCTCGAGGAAAGCTATCAGTTGCAATTCGACCTCGCGGTCGCCGCGACGTTCGACCTCGAGCAGTTCGCGGAGCTCCGCCTCGGCCAGTCTGGGCTGGTCCATCAATTCGTAGAGCTTTGCCAAATCGAAACGATGCTTGAGGTTGAAGGCCTGTGGGGCCACGTTCTTTGCCCGCAAGAGGTCGTCGCGGGCGGCCGTGTAGCTCTGCTGCTGGACGTTGACCAGGCCGCGCATGTACAGCGACCAAGCGTTGTCCGGGTTCTCCGCCAGGACGCGCGACAGCAGCTCGTGCGCCTCGGTGAGCCCGTCCGGTTCGCCCCCAGCCATCAAGAACTCCGCCTCTGCCATCATCCCGTTCAGATTGCCTGGGAAGTCCTGGCGATAGCGCTCCAGCTCGTCGCGCGCCTCGCCGTACTGCCGGAGTGACTGCAATCCGCTGATGATGCGCAGCCGGGCCAACTGGATCGATGCGGTGTCGTCGGGATCGAGATGGCTCAGGATCACGCGGTACGCCTCGATCATCTCCTTCCAGCGTTTGGTGCGCCGGTGGAAGTCGGCCAGTTCGGACGCGCTGGCGACCATTGCGCGGTGACGATCTTCCTCGGGACTGCCGGCAAGGGCATCGGGAGCGCGCTCTTGGGCCTGCTGGTAGACCTGGAGCGCGAGCTGGTGAAGCTCGACCAAGGCCTTCTGCTCCGCACGGATGGCGTCCGCCGTCTCGCCGGCCGAGACCATCTCGCGCACGCGCACGGTCCGCCGATCGGCCAACATCTCATAGAACCGGCCGAGCAACGCCCGGGCCACGATCTCACCCAGCCCTTCCTGGGCTTCCAGGTGTTGCCGGAGTAGTTCTTCGCCGGCCTCCCGGTCGTCGCGCTGCGCGAAGAAGTTGGCGCCAAACCGGGCAACTATGGAACTGCCCGGATCCACCTGCGCCGCCGCCTGCAAGCGCTCCTGAGCCAGCTCAAAATCGCCGACCTTCTTGTATAACTCGGCCAGTCGCAGCAGGTTGGCCACGTCCTGGGGACTCTCCTCGCGGAGTTTCTCGCGGTTCTCGATGCCCTGCTGCGGGTCCTTCTCTTCGTCGAGCAACTGGGCATGAGCCTCGACGTATTCGTCCTTGATTCGAAGTCGCTTGGCAACCTCCGCGGCCGTCGCCAAGTGCGGGATGCCTTCGTCGCGGCGCCCGGTCGCCTCGTAACAGGCATAGAGCAGTTTTTGCGCGTCGAAGCTCCGGGGATCGTACTCGACCGCTTCCTCCAGCGCCTGGATGGCCTGCGCGTAGCGGGGCGGGGTCAGCCTCATCAGGGCGCGAGCAATGTGGGTCTTCAACTCCGAGTCGCGCGGGAACACCCGCTCGGCCGCCCGAAACTCCGTCAAGGCGGCGCTCACCTCGCCGCACCTCAGCTCGTACCGCCCGCGGAACATCGCCCCGCCGACCTGATCGACGTTCGCGTGGGCCAGCGCGGTGGTGTACCGCTCGGCCCGTTCGCAATCGTTGATGCGCAGTGCCATCTCGAACTGGAGTCGCAGTAGGTGCGGGTCGCCCTCCCGCAGGCGCTCCATCTGGTCCAGATAGGGCAGGGCTTGCTTCAACTTGCCCTGTAGCCGCCAGAAATGGAAGAACTCCTCCGCCCGCTCGTACTCGTCCAGAATCGCGGCGATCATCTCCAAGCGCTTCTGTCTGCGGACCTCGGGGTCGCTTTCGGACAGCACCAGGTCGAACGTTTGCAGGACTCGCCGCAACTGTTCGTTCGTGGTGGTCTCGAGGCGTTCCCGAACGAATTGCTGAGCTTCTTCGTTGCGTTCGGCGGCGATCAAGACGCGCAGCAGCCGATCGACGGTCGGGATGTGCTCCGGATCGGTCTCGAGGATTCTGCTGAACAGGGTGGCCGCGGTGTCGTAATCTTCGTTGAGGATCGCGATTCGGCCCTGCTCGAAGAGATAGCGGGGGTCATCGGACGGCAAGGCCTGCATCTCCTGCATGGCCTCTTCGCTCCGATCGAGCGCCGTCAACGCCCGCGCCCGCGCGGTTTTCAACGGCGGCCAATCGGGAGACAAATTCAGGTCGACGATGGATTTGTCGACCAGGTCCAATGCTTCCTGGGCCCGGTCGAGTGTCAGCAACAGGTCCACCTGCTGCAGGTAGAGCCAGCCCGGGGGTGTCTCTTGCAGTTGCCGGTAGTTTTCGATGGCCTGCTGGGTGTATTCGAGCGACAGGCCCAGTTCTCCCCGCGTACGGTAGAGCTTGGACAACTCCTCTCCCGCCAACCGAGCAAAGGTCAGGGACATGCCCCCCAACGGCTCCGCTTGCTTCTCCGCCTCGGTGAAGGCCTTGAGGGCGAGCCGCTGGTCCCCATCGATGAGCGCCACGTACCCTTCCATCAACAACGTCCTGGCCCGCTCGGGGAATTGCGTTTGCGCTTCCTGCAAGAACCGCCGTAAATAGGTCAGCGCTTGCGATCGAACCTGTTCGTCGGTGCTGCCCCGATGGAAGCTCTGCGCGGAGTCGAACGCCGCGGAAATCAGCTCCAGCCGCTCCAGGCGAAAGCCAGCCAACACCGCCCGGAACGATTCCAGGCCCACCGTGTCATTCAACGCCGCCGCGTAAGACTCCAGGATGGCCTTCTGCCGGCCGGGCAGATCTTCCATCCAGCTACCGTCGCCGATCCAGCCCAGTTGCTGAAAATCGGCCCGCCGCACGTATGCCCGGTAGAGTGCCGGTTCGAGCTCGATCGCACGTTCGGCGTGCTGCATTCCTTCGGTGACCAGCGTCTGATCGATTGCGGCCCGGGTGGCATCCTCAGCGCGCGCCCGTCGCTCTTCAGGGCTGGCTTCTTCCAACTGGTCCTGAGCTTCCGCGGCTGCATCTCGCACCTTCTGGCGGATTTCCTGCAGGTACACGCGTGCCAGCTCGTAGTGTAGATCGGGGTCGTCCGACTGTTCCTCGATCCCCGCCTCGAGCAAGGCGCGGCTGGCCGCCCATTGTTTGGTGTCGGCCAAGGCCTGGGCGCAGCCGACGCGCAGGGCGACGTTGTCGGGGTGCGCTTCGAGGGCCGGCCGCAGGTATCCGACCCGCTCGGTGCTGGCCCGCTGCACGATCTCGTCGACTTCCGAACGCCGCTGCTGCTGGAGTGCCTGGCGTAGCTGTTGGCCGGCGCGCAGCAGGCTCTGCTTGGCTCGCACGAGCGCCACGTGCGAGCTGGTTGGGTCGATCTCGGCCGCGCGGGTCAGGATCTGGTCCGCCAGATCAGCGAAGGTGGCGTCGTCGACGTTCAACCACTCCAGGGCCTCAGCGAGCGCGATGCGATCGTCGTGCGTGACCTCCTCGCTACTCAACCACTCCAGCGCTTCGGCCAGCGACGCCAGCGCGAGCAGGTTGTCCGGCTCTTGTTGGCAGAGTTTCGTGGCACGTTCGCGCACGTCCCGCCATTGCCCCATCGAGAAGTCACGCATTTCCCAGTAGCGGGTGAGCAATGCGTTCAGAACCTTCGGGGCGCCCGGGGTGTCCGAGGACTGCGCGTAGGCCGCGTTAAGCAGGCCGAACATCGTGTTCAGGTCGCCCATCCCGCGGGCCACCCGGGCCGCCTCGAGCAGGTGCTTGGCGGCCTTGCTCTCCCGGAATGCTTTCTGGTATAGGGCGATTGCGCGGCGGGGGTCCCCGGCCTGCTCCTGGGCCTT
The DNA here is from genome assembly GCA_964508075.1 of uncultured Planctomycetales bacterium. Lineage (GTDB taxonomy): Bacteria > Planctomycetota > Phycisphaerae > UBA1845 > Fen-1342 > JALSRY01. The sequence goes on along the minus strand of CAZDTB010000013.1, from coordinate 18,532 downwards.
GGCCTTGAGCGCGATCTCCTCCGGATTCCGCCGGGAGGCATTGAACGCCGCGATCGCGACGACGATCACGGCCAAGACGATGCCCGCGCCGGTGATGAACGCTACCAGGTTCTTGTTCAGTCGCTGTTTGGCCATCGTTGGCACCCTTCCATAGCGCCTGCTATTTGAGGATCATGGGCGGCGCGCCGTTCTTGATCGCCTCCCAATCCTGATAATGGTCTTCCCACAGGATCGGCATCAGCTTCCGTAGCAGCCGACGTGTGGCCGCCACCGCCTCATCGCGGCTCGGCAGCCGCTGGAACGAATCGTCGTTGAACGAAATCTCGATCTTGGAGTAGTACGAATACCGGTCCCAAAGGTTCGAAACAGCCCGGCGGACGCTGGTCCGGGTGGTCACGTAACGGCCATTGACGTAGAAGAAGTATGCTACGATCAAATGCGGGTTGTCGGAAGACCCGCCCTGCATTTGCGTGATCCCCTCTGACGGAAAGCCGAATTCGAGCACACTGACCGAAAAGGTGTGCTCGACGCCGTCCCGGTCCGGTACCGACACCTCGATCAGCGTCTCGTTAATCAGCTCCTGGCCCGCGGCCGCGTGGCACTCCTTGGGGTTATGTGGTACCAGCCCCGGTCCGCCGGTGTGATACGTCACGAACAGCCGGGCGACGGCGGTGGGATCGTCTGGCCCGCGCCGGCGGTCGGTGAGGTTCCATTGCAGGTACTCTTCGGTGCCGAGGTTCTCGGTCGCCTCGTGGGTGAGCAGCTTGGGCTGATTCCGGTGGGGCACATACTCCGGGCGCAACTTGCTCTGGTCCAGCGCGTCGAGTGGGCGCTTGAGTGGCAACGCTGCTTTGCGGAAATACGTGCCCAAAACGCCTGATATCGCTTGCATGCCTCCCGCCACCGCCAACAGGATCCCCACGCAAACGAAGAACCGCACCGAGGTCTTGCGGGGCGGGCCGGCGGAACCGGCTGTCGTCAGCGAATTTGCCATCAGCACGAAAACTCCGTCAGCAAGCGGGCCGGGCGGGGGGTCCTATTCTTGGGCGGTTTCCGCACCGGGATCGTCCACGAACAGCCTGCTCAACAGCCAGCCCAGTCCGCTGAAGATCCCGAACGCCAACAACAGCGTCACCAGGCCCAGCAGCGTGTGATAAGTCCCGCCGGCGTACTTCGGATCGACGAATATGTGCAGCACGGAAGTGGTCGTGACGCGCACGAAATTCGCAAAGACGGCGATCGGGATACACGCGGCAACCATGATCACCCGCTGCCACCACGGGCGGTCGGAGATGAACGTTACCGCGACGCCCAGGGCACAGAGCGTCATCAAGCTTCGCATTCCGCTGCAGGCGTCGTCCACGCCGAGCTCTCCGCTCTGCCCCCGGTGGACGTACTCGATCGTCGAGCCGACCTTTTCGATGTCCAGGTCCGGGAATAGACTGAGCACCTGCGTGGCTACCACCGCCGCCATCCGCCGAAGCGGATCGGTCAGCGTGAAGTACACCTCCTTGGGCAACGGCACCGCGAAGAACAAAAACAGCCAGGGTACCCAGACCAGCCGCATGATGGGGAGCCCGCACAGGAACACGATCACGCCGGCCAGGCACAACAGCATCATCGCGTTCCGCGGGTAGCCCATCGGGAGCACCCACAGGAAGTACTGGTAGCCCGCCAGCGTGACGAGCATCACCGCCAGCCCGACCCACGTGTGCCGCAACGGTGCCCGCCTGACTCGATCCCAGTGCAAATACACCAGATAGGCGCTGAAAAATGGAATCAGCCAGCCGTGCGACCAGTCCGACGAGTGATACCACGTGTGGCCCATGTTGAGCAGGGCGTTGTAGAAGACGGCGATGAAGGCCAACGCCACGATGACCGCACGGATCTGGGTGGGACGATCGAATTCGAGGGTCGGCGGCGGCAAGGCAGTCGGAGCTGAGGCCATCCGAGCGGTTTCTCCTAGAAGGGCAATCCCTGCTGCTGTCGGCGCTGAATCTCGAGCGTCTCGGGGTTGATCTGCGCGCCGTAGGCATCCTTGTCGGCGAAGTTGCGGTCGTAGACGAAGCCGAAGCCGTAGGTGAAGCGGAACGAGTTTCGAATTATAAACAGGAACGGCGCAATGAAGTCGGTGCCCACGTTCAGGATGTCGTCATCGCGCAGCAGGAGGTCGTCTTCCAGCCCGGCAAAGACGTGATCGAGGTTGACCGGAATCGTGATTTGCTTGTCGGTGCCCCTCTCGCGACGAATGATCTCGCAGCGCGAGGGCCATGCCAGCCGGCCGAACCCGCCCACGGTGGCGATCGCCTGCTTAACGGTGATCTCACGACCGCCGAAGCCGTAGACCCCCGGCCGCATGACCTCGCCCATCATGTAGAACACGCCCGTGTCCACCGGGATGTTGATCAGATCGCGCGGGCGGATCACGACGTTGTAGCGCGGGTCACCCGCCTTGAGGGCCGGCACGTCGATCTCGATCACGCGCTGCGACAGCTCGTATTCGGGCAGGTCCTCCCAGTCGAAGTCGGGCCGCTCAACCGGCTCCTCGAAACGCGGCTCGACCCAAGGCTCCTCAGGAATCGGGACTTGCTCGGCCGGCCCTTCTTTCAGCTTGCCAGTCGTCGGATCGAAAATCAGTGGGGCGAAGCGCCGCTCCTTCTCCGGGCGCGCCTGCTGCGATGCCGGCTCGGTGGTCTGCCCGGGCGGCGCGATGATCTCCTCGAGATCCTGCTCATCAGGCGGCGTTTCCGGCTCGAGCGGGGGTGGCTCCCGCAGGCCCGACCCCGCCCGGGCGAATAACATGCTCTCGAACCCCTGGTCGTCATCAGGGGGCGGAATGATCAGGCCCTCATCCTCCTCGATCGGGGGCTGAACGGGGAGGTCCTGCTGGGCAGGCAGTTCCGAGTCGGTTCGTCGAATGATATACGCCCGCTTTGCCAGCGGGCCGACGTCACCCACCATTCCCAGCACGTCGAGCATACGCGTGTCCGGTTGGATCAGATTGTAAGGGCCGGGCCGGGCCGTCGATCCGATCACGCTGAAGTACTGGTCACGCTTCACCGTCACGAAAACTTGTACGACCGGATTGGGCAGAAGCCCGGCTTCCTGCAAGCGGGCCACCAGGTCCTGCTCCAGTTCGCGCTCGGTCATCCCGGTGGCCTTGACCAGACCGATCTCGGGCAGGCGGATGTAACCGGTTGGGCTCACTGTCAGCACTGCTTGATGCGGAATGCCCGCCTGAATCAGATCGTTGACGAGTACCCCGACCTGATCGAGTGGCCCGATGCGGTATTCCTCGTACGTGGCCACGAGATCTTCCGGCGTCGGCTCGGTCGCATTGGCGAGCCCGACGGGGCCTTCGCGCGGCGTGAGGACGCGGCGGATACCGCCCTCGCGGTATTCGAGCGGGAACATGCCGACGCGCGTCGGGTCGAGGAAGCTGTTGGGCGGGAGCATCGCGCAACCCGTCACGATTCCGATCAGCGCCACGCAAGATACGCTTGCGCACAACGTTGCCGATTGCTGACGTCGATTACCCATATACCGTCCGCTCAACGCGCCACCGATCGGACCCACAGCACTTGCCGGGCGGGGGGTACGATGCCGCAGTCGCGCACAACCACAGTTAAACACTCGACTTCCAGGGCACAGAAAGAACGAGTTAAACGGCGTCGGCGATGCCTGTCAAACCCAACCGGTCGCGGGACTCCCCAAACCAGCCCACGAACAGGCGTTTCTACGTCGCTGCCCGCCTGCGGTTCGCTTGCCGCGCCGTGCAACTCCACCGCTTCGGATGCTATTATCGGCCGATCTCGCCCCGCGACTTGCGATCGGGCAGGGGGATCCCCGTAAGCGCTCACGACGCCGCCCGTGAATCCATCCCGGGCTGACCGGAAGCGTGAGCCCCGTCCAAGGTCTCGGAGATCCGCTCCGAGCTGCCAACCACCCTTCGGTCAGCTTGAGGCCCGTTCCGATAGATGGATAACTGGTATGCGGCCGAATACGAGCAACGACAAGACGCGCGTTTTGATCCTCGGCGCGGGGGGGCACGGCCGCGTCGTGCTCGACATCCTGCTGCAGGCGCGCAAATACGACGTGGTGGGGTTCCTCGACAACAATTCCGACATCCACGGGCGGCGGGTGGATGGCATCCTGGTGCACGGGGGTATCGACGAGCTGGAAGGAATCGGTGCCGAGTTGGGCGTGGGCGGGCTGATCATCGCGATCGGAGAGAACGGCGCCCGCCGAGGGCTCGCCCGGCAGGTTGAGCAGACCGGGTTCGAACTGATCAGCGCCGTGCACCCGTCGGCAACGCTGGCCTACAACGCCACCATCGGACGCAACGTGGTGATCGCCGCCGGTGCAGTCGTTTGCGCGAATTGCCAGATCGGCGACTCGGTGATTCTCAACACCGGCTGCATCATCGATCATCAGACCATGATCGGGGAGGGCTCGCACATTTGTCCGGGCGTGCGCATCGCCGGCCGGGTCAAGGTTGAACCGGGCGTGTTCGTCGGGATCGGGGCGACCGTCATACCCAAGGTCACGCTCGGCTGTGAAGCTATCGTCGGCGCCGGGGCGGTCGTGCTCGAAGACGTGCTCCCGATGGCCACGGTGGTCGGCGTGCCCGCCGTGCCGATCAAGCTCGCCAGCGCCTCAGAAGACATTGCCGCCATGTTCCTCCCGGGCGGAATGTGAACCACGCTGCCAAGGACATCGCTCCGCGCCACGCGTTGCGTAGGGTGCCACGCGCAGCTTGCCTGGCCGTGTTCGACGCTCCCAGCACACTGGCGGACAAGCCGCCAGTGGCACCCGAGCAACCGGGGACCCAAAGAGCCGCGGGCTTTCAGCCCGCGCGGCTTCCCCCGCTCTCAGCGGCAACGCTTCGGTGCGCGATGCCCTGGCGCGCCGGCGTCACCAACAAGCGTGACAAAGGCGCCTTCGTTGAATCCACCGGCTGAAGTGCCAGTTTCGCGATCTGCCGGCCGACTCCGTTGGCGTCGTCGCGGCCCGCCTGAGCAGCGCGCGCCACTTCGGCAACGGCCTCGTGCAACCGCGTATCGAGCTGATCGAGCCCATCCGCCGTACCCCGCCGGAGTGCTTGCAGCGCCGTACGTTCCAGCGACGGTCGCAGCATGCGATCGCAGACGAACGGTACCGCCCAGGCCACGACGATGAGCAAAATACTGCTGACGGCGAAGTTCGTGCCGAGGTACGTGCTGTCGGTGGTTGACGCCTGCCAGTAGCTGACGACTACCTTGTATGCCACCCACAGCAGCGCAAGCATTGGCAGTGCCGCCATCAGAAACCCGGTCAGGCGTCGCAGGGCGCGTTGCAGGCGCCTGCCCGGGCGCGCCAGTGCCGCCCGTAGTCGCTCCTGCACGCCGCGCAACACGAGCGGGCCGGCGTGCTTGGCCAGCTCGTCGAATCGCTGGCGAATCGGCGTCGCGGCGATTCCCGCGCGCCGCACCTCGACCTCGATCGCGTCGAGACATTCGGCGAGCTTGTCCTGTGTCCAATCGTCCCACAGCGGCCGGGTGAGCTCGACGGTGTCGAAGCCCGGCGCATCCGGTGTCGTCGTCGAAGCGCGGGCTTCAGCCGGCGCGTGCTCGGCGCCTGCGGTCGCAGGTGCAGACCCGCTCTTTGCCGCGACGACCGCCTGTCGCACGACTCGGCCCACGAGTCCACCTTCGCGGATGGCGAATCGTGCGGCGAGCGCGCGGATCGGCCACTCTGACCCCTGCACCAACGCCGAGCGTGTGCGCTGCCAGTGGCGTTGGCGGCACGCGTCGACGCGTTTCCACTGGTCGTCGTCGCCGAATCTCTGCCGGGCGCTGTTGAGCGCCGCGCGCATTTCCAGCAGCCGGGCGCGATGTCCGAGCCGTTCGAGCTCGCGCACCCCGTGCGCGGCCAGGTGCTCACAGATCGCTGCTTCGATTCGGTCGAATTCGTCTGGGGTTGGCAGGGCGCTTGTCGTCGCGGCGCCGCTCAAAGCCGCCGACTCGTAGTCCAGGCAGCTCGTGCACAACAACACCGGATCGTCGAATCCGGCTTGACGGAGCATTTGGGCGAAGTCGTCCTTCTGGCTGGCGTCACCCTCGTCCCAGCGGTTCAGCACGAACATCCAGCCGTGGCGCCCCCCGCGCTGCCGGAGCACGCGCCAGCCGACGTCGTCCCGGTAGCGCTCCGGGCTGACGACGTAGATCAGCAGATCGACGTGGGGCAGCCAGGCGAGCGCCAGCCGGCGGTTCTCCTGATGGGTGCTGTCGATGTCGGGCGCGTCGATCCAGAGCACATCGCGGCGGGCATCGGCCTGGTGCCGCTTGACATGCACTTGCTCGACGGGCAGCTCGGGCGGCAATTTGGCGAGCTTGACCGACTCGTGCAAGTAAATGGTGACCTCGCGCGAGGTTGGGCGTTCAACGCCGGTCCGGGCAATTGGCTGGCCTGCGAGCCGGTTCAGCAAACTGCTCTTGCCGACGCCCGTCCCGCCGAAGAACGCCACCACCAGCGGCCGTTCTTGCGCGTCGGCGAACAAATCGGCCGGCGTGCGGTGCTCCAGCGACGAGAAGCGTTCCAGCTCAAGTTGCGTCAGCCAGCCGTTGGCGTGGGCGCGCTCGAACCACCCCTGTGTGCGCGTCGCCAACGTGGCGAAAGCTTCACTCATCATTCGGCTCCCATGCGTCCAGCGCCGCCGCCGCCTCACGCAACTGCTCCGCAGAGATCCCGAAGAGCTCGGCGTCGTTCAGGTCGGCGGTCACGTCGTGCAGTTCCTTCGCAAAGACGCCTTCGAGCAGCCTGGTCCGGACGTGCTCGAGTTGCCGCTTCTTCAAATCACTGGCGATGTGCGACATGTAGGAACCCAGAGCACCTTCGGTCAACATGGATGTCAGCCCGAACATCGCCGGCGCGAAGAGCAGGTCGTTGATTCCCAACCCGGCGGTCTTGATCGCGATGGCGATGGCGGCGACGTCGGTGGTCACACGGGCGGCCCGCAACGTGTTCAACATCGTCGGCCTCTTTTGTAGCGCCTCGTACAACTGATTTGCCGTCGTGTGGATCACCGGCGCGAATTCCTCGCGCTGCGCCCGGGCGGCGGACTCGAACGTTTCGCGCAGACGGCCGGCCTGCTGCTCCAGGCACCGGGCGATCGCCCGCCAAGCCGCGTGCCCCGGCGTGGCAGGATCGCACCGGCGGGCGGCGTCGCGTTCCAGCGAGGTCAGCAACTTCTCGATCAGCTCGAACAGCACCAGCTCCTCGCTGCCGAGCCCGTGTGGCAGGCCCGCCTGCTTCCGTCGTCGCAACACCCAGGCCTGCCGCGCCGCGAATAGCCGCCGCGCCGGCCACGACAGCACGTGCCGCACCTGGCTGAGCACGTTTGCGAATCCCGGCAACTCCAACAAATGCAGCAGTTCGGCGGTCGCCCGGCGGAACGTGTCGAAACGCTGCGGATGCTCGAGGAAATCCCGGCGATAGGCTTCCGCCGCTTCGTCCAACGCTGTCGCAACAAGCTCCTGCCACTGCCCCAACGCCGCCAGCTCGACTTTCACCGGTTCGGTCCAGTCCGACCAGTGCTGCCGCACGAAAGCCCGCAGGCCAACTGCTCGATCGGTCGATTCAGCCAGCTTCAACCGCCCGGCGATCCGCTCACGCAGCTCTGCGACAGCCGGAAGCGCGCTGTAGCGGCCGGGCCGCGGACCAACCGTAGCGGGGCGACCGGCCGGCGCGTCCAGCCCCGGCTGATAGCCAAACGTAACGACCGGCGAATCCACCATGTGTGCCCCCGCTTCGTTCAACTGTTGTCTGAGCGACGCAACGATCGGCTCGGCCGCGTCCGGCGTCAGCTTGTTCAGACAGATGATCAGCGGACGACTCAACGGGCTGAGCAATCGCAGCATCCGCCACACCGACAGGTCGGAGTACTTCTCCTTGCTGAGCACGAAAAGGTGGGCGTCGGCCAACGCCGCCACTTCCAACACGCCGCGCTGGTAGCTCTGCGCCGCGAGCGAATCGAAGTCAGGCGTATCCCAGACGACGCAGGAGGGCAAACTCTCCGGCAGCGAGACCTCCTCGGGCAACGCCGCCAGGGTATAACGGTCGAGCCGGTCTTCATCACGAGAGAGTTGGTCTGCGTCGCAGCGTTGCCAACGGGGAAAGAGACCCGACACCCAGCGTTCGTCCTGCTGGTCCGCGACGCTCCAGAACCCTTGCGGGTGAATCGTGAACCCGGCCAGCGGACTGACCTCGGCCACGTGTGTGCCGAGGATCAGGTTGACGATCGTGCTCTTGCCGGTCTGCGTCGGGCCCAGCACGGCGAGTTGCAGCGGCCGATTCTCGCGGCTGGCTGCTTCAGGGCGCGCGTAGCGCAGCGCCGCCTCCGCGAGGAGCAATTCAGTCAGTCGGTCGTCGCTGGTCGCCTGCGGCAGAGCCGTCGCGCCAGAGTCGCGCAGCGCCGCGTAGCGCTGCCCCAGCGCGACAATGAAGCGCTGCACGATCGCCGCGGGCTCGTCCGCCTCGTCGCTTTGGACCGTGCCGCCTGCTGATCTCGTCGGGTCGTCCGTACTCACAGGAGTGTATTCTGCCCGATCGCGACGGTATTCGATAGGACGACGAGGCCGCTCTGGCAGCCAAACATCCAAGCGGGTTCACCGCTTCAGCAGTCCCGGCGCGGGTCCTTTCTTGCCGCGACCGAATTCGCATCCCACAGCGCGAATAGCGACGACCGCCGGGCAGGTTGGTGCCCGACGTTTGGCGCTTTTGCGGGAACGCTTGCTAAACTCGTGCTATACTTCGAGCAGAAGGGCCGCAACCTCACCCGGGCATGGGGTCTGCGCGACTCTATTCGTTGTCATCTCACCACTAGACGGCGTCCGTCGCGGCTGCGCGGAGGCGGTCGGAACGGGCGCCAGGAGGAGCACATCATGAGAGCGCTCAGGACTACGGGAAAGGGTTACGTGAACGGGTGGTCTGTGCCGGTGCTGCTGATCGGCCTGCTCGGTGTGGTTGTCTGGGTCTATGCCGGCGACCTGGACCCGCCGCCCGGGCCGATCGCGCCCACAATGAAGACGCTGGACCAGGTCGAGGCGCGCACGCCCGTGCAGGCGCTGCCGGGCGATGGCAGTGCGCTGCACGTCATCAGCGAACCAGGCTCGTACTACTTGACGGCTGCGATCGCCGGCGAAGCCGGCAGGGACGGCATTCGAATCGCCGCGAGCGACGTCAACCTGGATCTGAACGGCTTCACGCTACGCGGCGTGGCGGGTTCGGGGAACGGTATCCGGGTGGAAGGCACGGACGGCGCAGGCGACCCGATTGACGCCGTTACCGTGGGCAACGGCGTGGTCCGCGGCTGGGGGGCCAATGGTCTCCTGATCGAGGAGGCGGTCGGCGGCGACGGGAGTCGAGTCGTTCCGGACAGGCTGGGTCCGCGAAGCACCAGCAGAAACGAGGAGCGCCGACCGGCACGCGCGGAACGCGCGGCGAAGAACGCGCCAGGGCCCCGTGAGGGCTTCCGCGGCATGGACGTGCTGGCTGGCATGGTAATCGCGGACAACGCCGGTCATGGGCTGGTTGCTGGCGACTATGTGCGTCTGGAAGACGTCTCGCTCGTCAATAACGCCGGAAACGGCGCCGTCCTCGGCAGTCACATAGGCATGGAAGAGGTGGACTTCACCGGCAACGGCCGCGACGGAGCTGTGCTGGACAGCTACGCCTACATGGAAAGGGTGAGCTTTGCCTACAACGTTGGCTGCGGTCTCACCGCCGCCTACGGTCTGCGGACCGAAAGCTACACGCATATGGAAGAAGTGATGTTCTATGACAACGGGCAAGACGGTGCCCTGCTCGGCGATGGCAGCTACATGGAAGAGGTCTGGTTTGTCAGTAACACGGGCCATGGCGTTGTTGCCGGTGCCAACTGCACGGTCAACCGCTGTATGGCTGCCGGAAACGGCGGAGACGGTCTCGTAGTGGGCGCCGGTTCCGTTCTCGAGCGCTTCGTCAGCCTCGATAACGGTGGCCATGGTGTTGTCGCGGCAAGCCCGGGAAAGAGGATGATGATAAATGTGGACGCCTACAGCGGCTATACCGCCGGCAACGGCGGTTCCGGGTTTGTCGGAGAGGGCGCCTGCAACCTGAGGAACTGCGTCGCCACCGAGAACTGTGGCGACGGGATTATTGTCGGGGCTGGCAGTAGAGTCCAGAGTTGCTCTGCCCACGGCAACGTCGAAGATGGGATTGAGGTCTCCGACAACTGCCGCGTGGTGGGCAACGTGGTGCGGGCTAACGGCGAGAACGGGCCGCACGCGGGGATTCAGGTGACGGGGTCGCACAACCGTATCGAGGGGAACGATGCGACGGACAACAACAACGTTGGCATCGGCGTAGCCGACGCGGGGAACGTGATCATCCGCAACTGCTGCGCTGGAAACCAAGTCAACTTCAGTATCGCGGTCGGGAATATCTTGGGCTCGGTGACGACGCCGCTGATGGGGCGCAGCGATGGACGTGGGGGCAGCGCCGACTACGGCAACGTCAACTTCGATTTGCCGTGAGGCGGCGGTGACGGCAGTGATGGAGTCTGGAGTTCCAAGGAGCTCGATCATGTCACTCGGCATATGTTTTGTGTTGACGGCGGTGCTTACCAGCGTTGCCAGGACATCGGCGGAGTCCAACATCAATCCCAACTACCGATGGGCCTGGGGCGAGAACATCGGCTGGCTGAACTGGCGGCACGAGGTGCCCGACCCGAACGGGATCGACGCGGGGGTCTACATCGGCGACACCTTCCTCGCCGGATTCATCTGGGCCGAGAACGTCGGTTGGATCAACGTCGGCGACGGCAGCCCCGCCGACGGCTTCCACTACGCCAACGTGGACAGCACCGACTTCGGCGTCAATCTCTTCCCGGACACCGGCCGACTGGTCGGTTACGCCTGGGGCGAGAACATCGGCTGGATAAACTTCGAAGCTGGAGCGTTCGCCGACCCGCCGAATATCCCCCGGCTGGAGAACGGCTGCCGGCTGCGCGGGTACGTCTGGGGTGAGAATGTCGGGTGGATCAACCTGGATGATGGAGAGGCGTTTGTCGCGGAGCTGATCGACGGTGATCTCGACTACGACGGTGACGTCGATCTGTCCGATCTCGCCCAGCTACTGGCCAACTACGGCACGCCCAGCGGGGCGACGTACGAAGATGGCGACCTCGACGGCGACGGCGACGTGGATCTCTCCGATCTTGCCGCCCTGCTCGCGCACTACGGCGAGACCTGTCCGTAGGAGTCCGTTGGAAAAGGGTACGGGCACCTCGCGGACCTCGTTCTTTTCCGAGGTTTCTGGCGCTCGCCTCGAAGCCAGTCCCCTTTTTCAACCGACTGGTAGGCGCAGACCGGGCAGACGATGTACGCCGCTTGCGTCATCCTGCTCCCGCGCGGATGATGAGCGGTCATGAACGCATATCACAATACGAACCGATGCCCTGCCCTTCGTTTCCGAGTCCGAGTGGCCGCCGCTCTGGCGACGCTCGCGCTGCTAGCGCTCACCGGCTGCGCCAACTGGAGCTATGAGCAGATTCGGCTCGGACAGTCGCCGAAGGACTACGCGCGCATTCTGCCGGCGGAGACGTCGCGGAAGACGGCGTTGGGGCTGTGCCATCTCAGCAAAGACCGATTGGGGCACAGGGATGCGCTGGTCGTGCTGCTGGCCGACGATCGGCGCGTAGCCGGGAAGTTATGGGCCCGTCACTTTGGGCGCAAGTGGCGGCTGGGCGGGGCCGAACGCGGGTTCCGACTGGTCGGCGAGCTCGATCCGGAACTGTACGGCGTCGCGGGTAGCGGGCCGCTGGACACGCTGCGAGCGGTTGCCGGCGAGTTGACTGACTACCGCGGTGAGAAGCTTGCCTTGGACGCGCATGCCTGGGTCGCGGCCGGACTGGTGCGCCTGATGCAGCGTTGGCCGGGCGTGCGGGACACTGGTGTGTCGTCCCAGCGGCTCGATGAGCTGCTCGACCTGGTCCCGGGCGGCGGCACGGCGCGGCTCGAAATCGATGACCGGGGGGTTTACCACTTGGAATACGAACAGGGCCGCACGCGCTGACCGCTGTGCCGCGCGAGCACTTGCCTCGTCCGTGATCTGTGGTAGAGTTTCGAATTACACGGTTCCGCGAGCCTCGGATGGCCGATCGCGTTCGGGTCAACGGTACCGCGAGCGTGGGTTGGGGCGCGGACAACTGACGCGACAAAAGACAGCCACCATGGGACGTCGTACCGATCGCCGCGCTGTCCTTGGCTGCCCGGCGTGGTATTCGGGGCCGGCGAGTTGCAGCGCGTGACGGTGGGAGCCATCCTTGAAGATGCTTGAGAGATTCTGGTTCGGCTGCGGGCACTGCGACGGCAGCGGAGCGTCGTGTCCGTTCGGCGAGCAGATGGAGGCGGCGCAGCAGACTCCGCCCACGGGTGTCGCACGGCTGCCGCTACCGTTGACGGCGATGGTGGTTTTCCTGCTGCCGCTGGCGAGTGCGATTGGGGGGGCGTATGCCGGCAGCAAACTGTGGGCGAGCGACTCCTTCGCGTCGGTGAGCCTGTGGCAGGCCGGGGGCATGCTGGTGGGTTCTGCCGCCGGCGCCGGCCTGGCAAGGCTCCTGCTCGCCGGCATATACCAGATTTGGACCTACCGCAGCAGAGGTGGTGAATGAGCGCAGCGCCGGTCGGGACTTCAGTCGGCTTGAAGACATTTGCCCGCGGCGTCCACCCGCCGCACCGCAAATACACCGAAGCCGACCCGATTCAGTTCTATCAGCCCACGAAAGACATCCTCGTCCCGATGTCGCAGCACCTCGGGGCGCCGTGCAGCCCGATCGTCAAGGCCAAGCAGGAGGTCAAGCTGGGCGAGAAGGTCGCCGACACCGACGCGTTCGTCTCGGCCCCGATCCACTCGTCGATCAACGGCACGGTGGCGATGGGCACCATGTGCCTGCTGCCGGCCGGGCGGCGTGTGCCGGCGATCCCGATCAAGCTACCCAAGGAAGGCGATGCCGTTCCCGAGAGCTTCTTCGACGAGTTCCTCGATCGGAACTGGGACGGCGTCGAACCGACCAGCTACGACCCGGAGGAAATCTGCAAGACCATTCGCGAGGCCGGCATCGTTGGGCAGGGCGGGGCGACGTTCCCAACGTTCATCAAGCTCAAACGGAATCCGGATCGGCCAATTGACACCGTCCTGCTGAACGGGGCCGAGTGCGAGCCGTACCTGACCGCCGACCATCGGCTGATGCTGGAATGCCCCGAGGCGATCGTCGTCGGGCTCCAATTCGCGATGCACACCGCTGGTGCCGGGCGCGGGCTGGTCTGCATCGAGAACAACAAGCCCGACGCGATCGAGCTGATGCGCAAGATCGTGAAGGATCGTCCGGGCATCGACGTCGTCGTCTGCGCGTCGACCTACCCGATGGGCGGCGAGCGGCAGCTCATCCCGGCCGTCCTCGGTCGCACCGTGCCGAGCGCCCCGAAGGGTCTGCCGCTGGACGTGGGCGTGGTGGTGGTCAATGTCGCTACGGCCCACACGATCGCCCGCGCGGTCGTCCGCGGGGCGACCTTCACCCACCGCGTGGTCAGCATCGCCGGCAAGGGCGTTGCCAGGCCGGGCAACTGGCTGGTCCCGCTCGGCGTGATGCTGGGGGACTTGATCAACGACGCCTGCGGCGGCGTGACGGACGAAGCGGTCAAGGTGCTCGCCGGCGGGCCGATGATGGGGCCGGCGGTGCCGCACCTGAACGTGCCGATCGTGAAGGGCACCGGTGGGTTTACGGTGATGCGGGACGACGAGACCGCTCACCGCGTCGAAGGGCCGTGCATCCGCTGTGGGCGCTGCATCGACAACTGTCCACTGTTTCTCTCGCCGACCAAGATCGCCCACGCGGTCAAGCACCGCGACCTCGAGTTTGCCAACCAATACGACATGAACGGCTGCTGCGAATGCGGCTGCTGTGCCTACGTCTGTCCGGCGCAGATTCCGCTGACGCAGTACATTCGCTCGGGCAAGAGTCAGTGGCGGATCATCCAGGCGCAGCAGAAAGAACAAGAGAAGCGAGAGCAACAGAACAAAGAACAAAAGAAGAAGTAGAGCGGACCAGGCAAGGACCTCAGGTCTACAGGAGCAGCATATTCGATGAGCGAGGCAGCCGACGCACCGCAAGCGAAGCCCGCTCCGGCCAAGAAGAAGCCGGACGCCGGGCCTGAGTTCCTGGTCAGTGCCGCGCCGCACCTCGCGGACTCCGCCACCACCCAGCGGATCATGTTCGAGGTGGTGCTGGCGATGCTGCCGCTGTTTCTCGCCGCGATCTACATGTACCGGCTGCAGGCCGTGGTTCTGACGGTGGTGACGGTGGCGGGTTGCCTGGCGGCCGAGGCGGTTGCCAACTGGATGCGTGGCCGCTCGCAGGCCTCACTTTCGGACGGCTCCGCGATCGTGACCGGCATGATTCTGGCGTTCTCGCTGCCGGCTTCGATCAACCCGTACATGGCGTTCATCGGCGGCGCAGTCGCGATCGCGCTGGCCAAGGCCGTGTTCGGCGGGTTGGGCAACAACCTGTTCAACCCGGCGATGGTCGGCCGGGCGTTCCTGATGATCTGCTTCCCGGCCGCGATGGTGGCGTTCACAGCGACCGCTCCGATGAAAGCGAACCTCGAGACACAGGGCGTCGACGCCGTCACGTGCGCAACGCCCTTGTATCAGGCCGCGAAATACGCGGAATTTGTCAACAAAGCCGCCACCGACGAGCAGAACGCCGAGAAATACCGCCGGCAGGCAAACGAGATCCGGGCGGCGATGCCGACACAGTGGCAGCTCTTCCTCGGGAACGTCGGCGGCTGTGTCGGCGAAACCAGCGCGCTGGCTGCACTGATCGGCGGACTGTTTCTGGTGATTCGCCGCGTCGCCGACTGGCGCCAACCCGTGACCGTGCTCGCCAGTGTGGCGGCGTTCGCGCTGATCGTGTGGCTGATCGATTCGGAGAGCTACCAGAACCCGTTGTACTACCTGAACAGCGGGGCGCTGATGTTCGGCGCGTTCTTCATCGCGACCGACTACGTCGGCGCGCCGGTAACGCCGCGCGGACGGCTGATCTTCGGCGTTGGCGTGGGAGCGCTGGTGATGCTGATTCGCTTGTTCGGCGCGTATCCCGAGGGATTCATGTTCGCGATTCTGATCATGAACGCCCTGACGCCGCTGATCGAACGCTGGACCGTTCCGGAGCCGTGCGGCGGCCATGTGCCAGCATGAACGTAGCGGCCGGGCTCTGTCCCGGCCGATCGAAGCGGCCCGCGCGGCCGAGCCGACCGGTTGCAAACCGGTCCCACAGAGTGGGCACCGGCGTGCCGCCGGTGGCGAGATAACGAGGTGCGACAGTGAAGAAATTCGTTGACGAATCCTGGCTGGTGCTGGCGATGGGCATTGTCTTTGCGGCCTTGCTCGCTGCCACACACACCGGGCTGAATGACAGGATCAAGGCGAACGAAGCCGAGGCGCTCGATCAGGCGATCCAGGAGGTCGTTCCGGGGGTCGAGACGAAAGAGCAGATCGAGATCGAGAAGAGCGATGCGCGCGACGAGACCGTGGTGTACAAGTGTCTCGACGCCAACGGCGACCTCGTGGGCTGGGCCGTGCAGACCACGGGGCCGGGGTTTATCGACAAGATCACGCTGGTCGCCGGTCTGTCACCCGAGGGCGACCAGCTCACGGGCATCAAGCCGATCAAGCACACGGAGACGCCGGGGCTCGGCAACAAGATCGACGCCAAGGGCGAGCTGAATTTCTACCCGCTGCAGTACGCGGGCCGGTCGACCGCCGCACCGTTTGAGCTGTTCAAGGAAAAGGTGCGCGACGCCAAAGACACGAACCGAATCGAAGCCATCACCGGCGCGACGTATTCGAGCCAATACACGATGGAAATCGTCAACGACGTGATCACGCGAATTCGGCCGCAGCTCGCCGAGCACAGGTAGGGACGCGAAACCAAACCGTTGCCAAGCGGAGTGACGAATAATGGCGGATAAAGACAACGGCTCCAACCTCCGGCAGTTCAAGGAGGGCGTGCTGAGCAACAACCCGGTGCTGGTCCAGCTCCTGGGAATGTGCCCCACGCTCGCCGTCACGAACTCGGTCGAAAACGCCCTGGTGATGGGGGCGGCGGCGACGTTCGTGGTGGTCATGTCGAACCTGATCACCAGCGCCCTGCGAAACCTGATCAAGCCGCACGTGCGCATCCTGATCTTCACGCTGACGATCGCGACGTTCGTGACGATCGCCGACCTGACGCTGAAGGCATTCATGTACAAGGTCAGTCTACAGCTCGGTGCGTTCGTCCCGTTGATCATCGTGAACTGCATCATCATCTGCCGGGCTGAGGTGGTCGCGATCAAGAACGGCATCGGCCGCTCGCTGGCGGATGCGTTCGGGATCGGCATCGGCTTCACGCTGGCGCTGCTGATCCTCGGGGTCGTCCGCGAATGGCTGGGCTCCGGAACGATCACGTTGCCGTTCCTCAAGCCGTACTCGGTCATGCCGGCTGCGTTCACGGCGAACGGTCACAACTGGATCATCATGATTTTGCCGCCGGGGGCGTTCCTTACGCTCGGTGTCGTGGTCGGGATCTCGAACCAGATCCGTGCCCGCCGGGCGAAGGGAGGTGCCGCATGAGTTTCGGTGGTCTGATCGCGATCTTTCTGGGCGTAGCACTGGTAAACAACCTGGTGTTCTCGGGCTTTTTGGGGATCTGCCCGTTCCTGGGGGTCTCACGCAAGGTTGACATGGCGTTCGGCATGGGCTGTGCGGTGACGTTCGTGATCACGGTGTCCGGCGTGGTGACCTGGCTGATCGTGCACGGCGTTTTGGAGCCGGTGGGGGTGGCGGTGTTCGGCGAGGCGGGCAAGGGCGCGCTGTTCTTCCTCAAGTACGTCGCGTTCATCATGGTGATCGCCGCGATGGTGCAGCTCGTCGAGATGTACTTGCGGAAGTTCTTCCCGGCGTTGTACACGGCGTTCGGTGTGTTTCTACCACTGATCACGACCAACTGCGCGATTCTGGGAACGTGCCTGTACATCGATTTGAAGCCGGAGACGCAGAACCTGCTGAACGCGGCGGTTTACGCGTTCGGCGGTGGGATTGGGTTCATGCTGGCGATCACGATCATGGCCGGCATTCGCGAGCACATTCGCTTCAGCGACGTGCCGAAGTGCCTGCAGGGCGCCGGTATCACGCTGCTGGTCGCGGCGATCCTGGCACTGGCGTTCACCGGGTTTACCGGGATCGGGAAGTAGCGGGGGCAGTAGCGGCCGGGCTCTGTCCCGGCCGAGCCGACCGGTTACAAACCGGTCCCACAAGAGAAGTAGCGGCCGGGCTCTGTCCCGGCCGGCCTCGCCGGCAGGATGTCGGTCCCGCACAAGGTTGCGTGACATCGGCATCTCGCCGGTGACTGGAGAATAACAGTCATGACCGTACTGCTGGCTGCCGTCGTCCTGTTCGGACTGGTCCTGATCTTCGCCGGCCTGCTCGGCGTCGCCAAGGAAAAGCTCAGGGTCGAACAGGACCCGCGCATCGACGAGGTTGCCGAAGTGCTGCCGGCGGCCAATTGCGGCGGCTGCGGGTTTGCCGGCTGCGCCGACTTCGCCAAGGCGGTCGTCGAGCAGCGGGCCGAGTGTGACGGCTGCCCGGTCGGTGGTGCGAAGGTCGCCGAGAAGGTCGCCGCCATCCTCGGCGTCGAGGTGGTCAAGACCTTCCCCTTCCGGCCCGTGATCCACTGCGGCGCCAAGACGCACCACAAGCATGGCCGCGTACCTTATGAAGGCGTCGAGACCTGTACCGAGGCCCAGATCGTCGGCGTCACGCAGGCCTGCACGTACGGCTGTCTGGGTTATGGCGACTGCGTCGAGGCCTGCAATTTCGACGCGCTGCACATGGACGAAGGCCTCCCGATCGTCGACTACGCCAAGTGCACCGGGTGTGGCGCCTGCTCGAAGGCCTGCCCGCGCAACCTGATCGAGCAGATCCCGTTCAAGCAGAAGCGGATGCTCGTCGTGGCCTGCTCGAACAAGGAGCTGGCCAAGCTGGTCAAGCAGGTCTGCGACGTCGGCTGCATCGGCTGCTCGCTCTGCCAACGCCTCTTCGCCGAGCAGTTCCAGGTCAAGGACAACCTGGCGTACCTCAACTACGAGAACTACACGGGCGACGAAGACCTCAGCCCACTCTTCAGGAAGTGCCCCGCCGAGGCTCTCGTGTACTTCGGCGACCCCAAGCCGCAGATCGCGAGGCAACTGCTCAGAAAGCAGGAAGCCAAGGAAAAAGCCGCCGCAGACGCCCAGAAGAACTGATCCGCAACGTGCTTCTCAGCGCCACTACACACGGCCGACACGGCCGTGCCACGGCTGAGAGTCACAAGTGTGGCACTGCTGTGTCAGCAGATCAGGCGACCGGCCAGCCCGGACCATTCATACCGCAGAGAGCGCGGAGAGCGCAGAGTGTTGTTGAGACAGAAGTTGTG
>CAZDTB010000012.1:0-23293 GCA_964508075.1 uncultured Planctomycetales bacterium | reverse complement strand
CTCGATCATCAGCGTGCCGGCGACCGGGAACGACACGGTGGGCGCGTGGAAGCCGAAGTCCATCAGGCGTTTGCAGACGTCGTCGGGCGTGATGTGGGCGGACTTGTCGAATGCGCGCAGGTCGATGATGAACTCGTGCGCCACACGGCCACTGGTGCCCGTGTACAACACCGGGTAGTGGTCGGTGAGGCGCGCGGCCATGTAGTTGGCGTTGAGGATCGCGACCTGCGTGGCTTTCCTGAGGCCGGGCTCGCCCATCAAAGCGATGTAGACCCAGGAGATGGGCAGGACGCTGGGGCTGCCCCAGGGGGCGGCCGAGACGGGGCCGATTGGGGATTGACGATTGACGATTGACGATTGCGGATCGACGACCGGGTGGCCGGGGAGGAACGGGGCCAGGTGGTCGGCGCAGGCGATCGGGCCCATGCCGGGGCCGCCGCCGCCGTGCGGAATCGCGAACGTCTTGTGCAGGTTGAGGTGAACGACGTCGGCGCCGATCTCGGCCGGCGTGCAGAGCCCGACCTGGGCGTTCATGTTGGCGCCGTCCATATACACTTGTCCGCCGTTGGCGTGAATGATGTCGCAGATCTCCTTGACGGCTTCCTCAAAAACGCCGTGCGTCGACGGGTACGTGATCATCAGCGCTGCTAGGTCATCGCGATGCTCTTCGGCCTTGGTCCTGAGGTCTCCGACGTCTATGTTCCCGCCCTCGTCGCAGTTGACCACGACGACGCGGCAGCCGGCCATCACAGAGCTGGCCGGGTTGGTGCCGTGGGCAGAGACCGGAATCAGGGAAACGTCGCGCCGACCCTCGCCACGCGATTTGTGGTAGGCGCGGATGACGTACAAGCCGGTGTGCTCGCCCGACGCGCCGGAGTTGGGCTGGAGCGAGACGGCGGGGAATCCGGTGATCTCGGCGAGCATGCCCTCCAGCGACCGGAAGAACTCGCGGTAGCCCTCGGTCTGGTCGGCGGGCGCGAATGGGTGGATGTTCGCGAACTCCGTCCACGTGACCGGCAGCATCTCGGTCGTGCCGTTGAGCTTCATCGTGCACGAGCCGAGCGGGATCATCGACGAAGTCAGCGAGAGGTCGCGCGATTGCAGCCGCGTGAGATAGCGCAGCATCTCGTGCTCGGCCTGGCAGTGGTTGAAGACGGGGTGCGTCAGGTAGTCGCTGGTGCGCGCGAACGGTGCCGGACAGCTAAGATCGACCGAGTCGGCAAGTTGCTCCGCGCTGAACGCGGCGGGCTTGCCGGCGAAAACCTGCCAGAGCGCGGCGACCTCGTCGGGCGTGGTGAGTTCGTCGAGTGAGATGCCGAGCGAGACGCGGCCGTCAACGCGCAGGTTGATGCTCTGCTCTCTGGCTCGCGCGATGATTTCCTTTCGCACGTCACCGGCGACGTTTACGCAGAGCGTATCGAAGAACGGCCGGTCACCGACGTCAAAGCCGAGGCGCTTCAACCCTTCGGCCAAAATCACGGTCATTGCATGGACACGCTCCGCGATTCGGCGAACGCCGTGCGGGCCGTGGTAGACGCCGTACATGCCGGCCATGATCGCCAGCAGGACCTGGGCGGTGCAGATGTTGCTGGTGGCCTTCTCGCGGCGGATGTGCTGCTCGCGGGTTTGCACCGCCATGCGGTAACACGTGGTGCCGTGGGCATCCTTCGAGACGCCGACGATGCGCCCGGGCATCTGGCGCAGGTATTTGTCGTGCGTCGCCATGAACGCGGCGTGCGGGCCGCCGAAGCCGAGCGGAACGCCGAAGCGTTGCGAGTTGCCGACGGCGATGTCCGCGCCGAGCTCGCCCGGAGGCTTGAGCAGCGCTAGCGCGAGCAGGTCGGTGGCGACGACAACGAGCGCGCCGGCGGCGTGGGCGTTCTGAACCAGCTCGCTGTAATCGTAGATCGTCCCGTGCGTGTTCGGATATTGAAGCAGTAGGCCGAAGAGGTCCTGCTGCTCGAAGTCGACCTCATCGGGCGAGCCGACGTGCAGATCGATCCCGAGCGGGTTCGCCCGCTGCTCGACGACCGCGATGGTCTGCGGATGACAATCGTTCGCGACGAAAAAGCCGTTCTTCTTGCCCTTGAGAATCCGCCGACACATGGTCATCGCCTCGGCGGCGGCGGTGCCCTCGTCGAGCAGCGAGGCGTTGGCCAGCGGCAGACCGGTCAGATCCGCGACCATGGTCTGGAAGTTGAGCAGGGCTTCGAGACGGCCCTGCGAGATTTCGGCCTGGTACGGCGTGTACTGCGTGTACCAGCCGGGGTTCTCCAGGATACTGCGCTGGATGATCGCCGGCACGATGCAATCGTAATAGCCCATCCCGATCAGTGACCGAAAGACCTGGTTCTTGCCGATGATCGCGCGCAGTTCATCCAGAATCTCATGCTCGCCGCGTGGCTGGCCGAGCTTGAGCGGTTCTTTCAGCCGAATTGCAGCCGGGATGGTCTGGTCGACGAGTGTATCGAGCGAGTCGCAGCCGAGCGTGGCGAGCATTTCCTTGATGTCGTCGTCGCGCGGGCCGAGGTGGCGGTGGACGAAGGTGTCGGAGGGTTTGAGCAGGTCTGTGGAATTCATGCTTCGAAGCCTTTCGGCGGGTCACATCCAGGAGTGTCGTGGTCCGCACGGCGGACCCTACAGCTTCTCTGGGACCGGTTTGCAACCGGTCAGCACGGCCGGGGCGGGGCCCGGCCGCTACATCACCTGACTACTCCGCGATCATCTTCTCGTAGGCGGCGGGGTCCAGGAGCTTCTCAAGCGGGCTCAGGTCGGTGCATTCAATCTTGATCATCCAGCCGCCGCCGAACGGGTCGTCGTTGACCAGCTCGGGCTCGTCGGCGAGCCGCTCGTTGATCTCGACGACCTTGCCGCTGACGGCGCAGAACAGTCCACTGGTAGCCTTGACGGATTCGATCTCGCCGAAGTCCTCGCCAGCGGTGACGTCGCTGCCGACTTCGGGGAGTTCGACGTAGGTGATGTCGGTGAGCTCGTCGGCGGCGAACCGGGTGATGCCGACCGTGACCGTGCTGCCCTCGACCTTGAACCACTCGTGCGTCTGCGTGTACTTGCAATCCTGCGGAACCGCCATCGCTGCGTTCTCCTACGCGTCTCGCGGGTATCTTTGCCACCCCAGCCCGCGGACCCCACGGCCGCAGGCCAGTCCGACATTGTAGGGAATCTACCGTGTGGGGGACAGGGGGCTCGATGGCGATTGGCGCAGAGTCGCGGGCTTCACCCCGCGCGGACGCAAGGTTTACGGGGGGCAGCCGCATCCGGAACGGCAGCCCTTCCAGATTCGACAAGCTCGCAGGGCCGTCAACGGGCGGCCTGACTGCCCACGGTAACTCACACGATCAAGTTCACCAGGCGGCCCTTCACAACGATCGTGCGCTTGATCTCTTTGCCAGCGATAGCAGTGGCGATCGTTTCATCAACCTTGGCGGCTTCGATCACGTGCTCGTCGGTTGCGTCGCTTGCGATGGTGATGCGGCCGCGGAGCTTGCCATTGATCTGGACTGCCATCTCGATCGTCTCGTCGATCGTGAGGGCGTCGTCGTAAGTCGGCCAGCTTTCGCGGACGAGTGAGCGGTCGTGATCCAGGCGTTGCCACAACTCTTCGCAGATGTGTGGCGCGAACGGGGCCAGGATGAGCAGGAAGCGCTCGAGCTGGTCGCGGCCGATCTGTTTGGCCTTCTGGGCGGCGTTGCTCCAGACGATGAGCTGGGCGATCGCCGTGTTCATCGCGAAGCGATCGATGTCCACCTGGACCTTCTTGATGGTCTTGTGGAGCAGGCGTTCGAGGCCTTCGTCAGGCTGGTCGGTGATCTTGGGGTTGAGCTTCCAGGGGCCGCCGGGCTCGGGCACCGTGTCCCCTCGCTTGCGCTCAGGGCTCTGTTCGTCTTGGCCCGTCGCTGACGCTCCGGGCTCTGATATGGGCGCGACGACCAGCCTCCAGACGCGCTGGAGGAAGCGATGCACGCCGATAATGTCGCGCGTGTTCCACGGTTTACTGGCCTCAAGCGGGCCCATGTACATCTCGTAGAGGCGGAGTGTGTCGGTGCCGTATTCGTGGATGATGGTGTCGGGGTTGACGACGTTCTTGAGCGTCTTGGACATTTTCTCGACGCTCTCGCTGAGCTTCTCGCCGGTCTGCTTGTGGTGCGCCGCGTCATCGCGGAACTCGATGTCGTCATAGTGCACGTACACGCCACGCTTATCGCGGTAGGCATAGGCGGTGATCATGCCCTGGTTGAAGAGCTTGTCGAACGGCTCGGGGGTGGAGACGTGGCCGAGATCGTAGAGCACCTTGTGCCAGAAGCGGGCGTAGAGCAGGTGCAGCACGGCGTGCTCGGCGCCGCCCATGTAGAGGTCGACGCCGCCGACTTTCGGCGTGCCGTCGTCCAACTTCCCGCCCATCCAATACTTCTCGGCGTCCTCGGCGACGAAGGTCTGGTTGTTGTGGGCGTCGAGGAAGCGGAGGTAATACCAGCACGAGCCGGCCCACTGGGGCATCGTGTTCAGCTCGCGGCGAAGTGATTGCCCGTCGCGCTTGATGTTGATCCAGTCCGCGGGGGCGCGTGAGAGCGGCGTCTGGGGTTCGGCGTCGGGGTCGTCACTGGCGCTGGGACGGTAGTCCTCCATCTCGGGCAGCGTGACCGGGAGATTCTTCTCATCCTCGGCCAGGATGCGACCGTCGTCGCGATAGAGAATCGGGAACGGCTCGCCCCAATAGCGCTGACGTGAGAACAGCCAGTCGCGCAGCTTGAATTGGATCGTGCGCTCGCCCAGGTCGCGCTCTTCGAGCCATTCACTGATCTTGACCTTGGCCTGCCCGGTCGGAAGCCCGTTGAGAATGCACTGACCCTCGAAGCGTTCGCCGTAATCGTCGCACGGTGAGTTAACGTTGAAGCCCTCGCCGGGGAAACAGCCTTTGTCGATCTTGACGTATTTCCGTCCGTCGGACGTGGTGCCTTCGGCATAGAGCGCGACGCCATCCTCCTCCGAAAGCACACCTTGTGCGGCGTCCGGCATCGTGTTCGGCGAAACGACCTGCACCACCGGAAGGCCAACAGCCGTCGCGAACTCGTAGTCTCGAATGTCCGAGCCGGGGACGGCCATGATCGAGCCGGTGCCGTAGCTGATCAGGACGTAGTCGGCGACCCAGATGGGAACGCGCTGGCGGTTGACCGGGTTGATCGCATAGGCGCCGGTGAAGACGCCGGTTTTGGCCTTTGTGTCGGCCGTGCGGTCGAGCTCGGATTTCTGTTTTGCTTCGGCGACGTAGGTCTCGACCGCCTCGCGTTGCTCGGGGGTGGTGACGATCGAGACCAGGCGGTGTTCGGGTGCCAGCACGAGATAGGTGGCGCCGAAGAGCGTATCGGGCCGCGTAGTGAAGACGCGGATGATGTCGGCGGGCTGGCTCTCGAGCGCGAAGTCGCAATAGGCGCCTTCGCTGCGGCCGATCCAGTTGCGTTGCATGAGCTTGATCGGCTCGGGCCAGTCGAGCTGCTCGAGGTCTCTGAGCAGCCGGTCGGCGTATTCGGTGATGCGGAGCATCCACTGTCGCAGGGGCCGGCGGTAGACCGGATGGTTGCCACGGTTGCTACGCCCCTCGTTGGTGACCTCTTCGTTGGAGAGCACGGTGCCCAAGGCCGGGCACCAGTTGACCGGGACCTCGGCCAGGTAAGCCAGGCGGTGCTCGTCGCGGTAGTCCTCGATCGCCTCCGGACCGTGCGTTTTCACCTCCGGCGGAATCGGGAGCTGGTCGATCGGGCGGGCGGCGCCCACCAGCTCGCGGCCGGCGGCGTCGGTCCAGCGATATTCCGGATCGTACCAGCTATTGTAAATCTGGAGGAGAATCCACTGCGTCCAGTGGTAGTAGTCTTCGTCACAGGTGGCAAACTCTCGGTCCCAGTCGTAGCCCAGGCCGATCATCATCATCTGGCGTTTGTACGTTTCGATGTTCTTCTGCGTGGTGATGCGCGGGTGGATGCCGGTCTCCACCGCGTATTGCTCGGCGGGCAGGCCGAAGGCATCCCAGCCCATCGGGTGCAGCACGTTGTAGCCACGCATGAGCTTGTAGCGGGCGATGATGTCGGAGGCGATGTAGCCCAGCGGGTGGCCGACGTGCAGCCCGGCGCCGGAAGGATAGGGAAAGAAATCCAGAATATAGAGTTTCGGACGCTCGCTGCCCGGCTCCCCAGGGTTGGCAGTGCGAAAGAGCTTCTGGTCTTGCCAGACCTGTTGCCATTTGGGCTCGATGTCGTTGTAGGCGTAGGTATCGCTCATGGCATCATTGCCTTGCTGTGGTGTCATTGCGGTCGGACGGTTCGACGCAAGTTCTCCCAGGCGTTGAAGATAGCCCACCGCCGAGAGGGAATCAACGCACGGCCGCGAGTGCCGCCACCGGGTCAAGCGGGCGCGTGCGGCCGCGCCGGCTTACTGCTCGGCCGCAAGATTGGGGATGAACCCAGTGCGGGCGAGGACGTTTTTCGGGTCGAACCAGTCGTACCAGAACGGTTGGAGCTGACCCATATAGGCTTGGGCTTCGAGCTCCTCGCGTTTCAGATCGAAGTCGCCCTGGTAGATCGGTCTGATCTCGAGCAGTTCGATCACGGCGTACTTGAGGGTCTTCGCGAGGGGCGCGACGACCACGGGGTGTTCCTGGGTCAGGTCCGGCCCGCCTTGCTCGGCCGGGGCAAACACCTGGTCGTGCAGCTCGGGGGCCTTCCCGATGTTCTTGATGGGGCGCGCCTGGCGGAGGAACTGCTCGGGTTCGAACGGCTCGAGCATGGCGAGGTAGCGCTCCGAGAAGTCTGGCGGGGTAGGTCGCTGGGGATCCTTCGGCTCTGGGGGCCCGACCAGCTCGTCGTCCTTCATGCCCATCATTCTCTTGAGGTCTTGTGCGGCGGCGACCGCCTCTTTCAGTCCGTTCTGGCGGACCTGCTCGGCCAGCGCGCGGGCCTGCTCAGCGGCGAGGTCGAGCGCTTTGATTTGCTTGACGTCCTCAGTCACCTGCTCGCGGACATCGTCGAGCGACGTCGGTGGGCCGCTCGGCTCCACGCGGGTCACGCGGAAGACGTAAGCCTGATAAGGGATCGGGCCGGTGTTCTGGTCGATGGTGCGGGTCTCCAGCACGACGGGGCCGGGCTCGTTGATGCGCAGAATCGGCGTACGGTCGTCCGGCTCGGGGGGCGGGAGGCCTTCGACGTGAAACGCCAAGGTCGGCGTGGGAACGGGCTGCCGGTCGACGACGGCGCTGGCCCGTCCGAAGCCTCGTTCGCGGCGCAGCTCACGCTCGGTGACCAGCTCGGTCTTCTGGTAGATCACCGGATACGTGGAGGAGAGCTTCTCGCGCAGTTCCTCGAACGACACAACTGCCTCGGCGGGCGGGGCCTGGCGGACGTCGTCTTCACCGAGGGGCGCACTGTCCCACGGAAGCCGGGCTTCGCGGTGGATGTCGTTTACCAGGCGCTGCGCCTCTTGGATGGCCTTAGCGGCGCGGCAATCGTCGCGCACCTGATCCTCCGCCTCTTCATAGGTCAGTTGAATCTTCTGCGGCTCGGCACTGTCCTCAAGGGCGAAGGGGGTGGATTCGTCCAGCTCTCTGGTGTACTTGTGCTGGTTGTCCTCGTAGTAACGGAGCCTCTCGCGCGCGCTGATGCGCACCTCGTTCTTGATAGCATCCGGGTCGACGGTCAGGTACTCGACCTGGACGCGGTCCGGAATACGGTAGCCGCAGACGCGGGCCTGGTCGGTGTGGGCGGCGTCGCGGTCCTTGCACTCTTCGAAGTGCG
Source organism: uncultured Planctomycetales bacterium (assembly GCA_964508075.1). GTDB lineage: Bacteria > Planctomycetota > Phycisphaerae > UBA1845 > Fen-1342 > JALSRY01. Next base: position 15,494 of record CAZDTB010000012.1, on the reverse strand, counting down.
CCCGCAATTCCTCTTCGGTCGGCTCCGGGACGTCGGCCAGAAGCGCCTTGGCATCGATCACCGAGACCAGGATGCGCGCCTCCTGGTTCTGGTCGCGGTAGGCATGTTCGATCTCAGGCAGGCTGGCAGCGGCCAGGGCGCCGGCCTGATGGCGGGCCAGGACTGTCGTAGCGATGACGCGGGCGATGGAATCGTAGATCGAGTTCAGGCTACGGCCCGTGTCTCGGCGAGCGCGATCCAGCAGAATCGAGAGACCCGGGGCCTGCCCGAGACCCTCGATGATCTCTTCGCGGCCGACCACGATACCGGCGCGGCGCGCCTCTTCCATCAGCAGGTACCTCGCGACGTTTTGCTCTTGGAGGTCTTCGGAGACGACCGGCGGCGGGCGTATCCCAAGTCGCGCGCTAAGTTCGAAATCGACCTGCGCCTGGTGCGTCTGGCTCAGGAAGATGGACTCGCCGAACGCCTGGCCAATCTCAGCATCCCGCATCTGCCGGTTGCGCCCGGCGCGGCCGATCACGTCACCGAGCAGAAACACGACCAGCAGCAGCGACATGAAGACCAGCAGCAAGACACGGCTATACTTGCGGAAGATTCGACTGATTCTCATCTGGGTGTCCTCGCATATCGCGGAGCTATCGTCGGCGACGCCCCGGGCACGGCGGCACAAACCCTCGATGATAGGGCTTAGATGGGCGAACACAAGGCCCCTTCGGGGGCTTGCGGCCGACGCAGCCGCGTGGAGGTTTCGGACCTCGTCTCGAACGCGCCGTGGCAGCCGCGCGACCGATAACGCGTGGCGCCGGCGGGGCGGCATAATTCAACCTCGATTACGGCTTGTCATCGGCACGAGAGTATTTGTAGGCTTTAGATGAGAGTACGTCGTACTCCCGAGACGCCGTACTATCGAAAGGAGTGATTAAGGTGAACAGGCCTGCAGCGGTCCAGTCCATGCGTCGGCTGTTAGGGGGCGAAGAGGCCGCCAGCGCAACCGAATACGCGGTCATGCTGGCGCTGATCATTGTGGTGTGCCTCTCCAGCATCGCACTCATGGGCCAGTCGCTGAGAACCTCCGTGTTCGATTCGGTGAACGCCCTTTTCGGCGGAGGCTAAGCCCTGCAAGCAGGCGTAGGGAGGACGCGGTGGAACCCCATGTCCTCCGACTCTGGCACGTGATGATCTTCGAAGGTTAAGCCGCGTTATGGGCCCGCACTGGAGCCATCTCTGGATGCTCGTGATCGCCCTGGTCGCCCTCTCGGGCTGGTGGCTGGCGGTGCGGCCGCGGGCTTCCTACGGTGGGATCTCCTCCACCATGTCCTTCCTGATAGTCCTCACGGCGGTTCTGCTGTGCATTCTCGCCATCGGCGGGCAGCACGACAGCCCGCGACCGGCCCCGAGCTTCCGCTTGGTTTCCGCGCGCTGACCGTCGGCAGCACGGCCAGGGGACGGGTTCGTGTGCCGCACGGCTAGCCCGGACTATTCATACCGCAGAGAGCGCGGAGAGCGCAGAGTGTTGTTGAGACAGAAGTTGTGGCAGAATCCGAGTGCGTTTCGTTTTGACAGTGTGTATCACCTGTCCTTCTGCGTCGGCTTCGCTAACCTCTTTTCTATCACCTCTCTGCGATCTCTGCGTGCTCTGCGGTGAATTATCCGGGCTAGAGCGGTGGCCCCCCTGGTTGACTCAGCGCGGTCCGACGGCGCACGACACTACGGCCTTGGCTTTGGTCAAACGAGAGCTGCAACTAGTGAATCGTTTTCCGGGCGCTAAGCGCGCGGATGGGCCTTCTCGTACGCGTGCTTGACGTTTTCGCTGGTCATGTGCGTGTAAATCTGGGTCGTGCTCAGGCTCTGGTGGCCGAGCATCTCCTGCACGCTGCGCAGGTCGGCACCCCGCTGGAGCATGTGGGTTGCGAAGCTATGGCGCAGCGTGTGCGGGCTCACTGACAGATCCAGACCCGCCTCGAGCAAGTACTTGTCGAGCTTTCGGCGGACGCTGCGGGTGCTCAGGCGCTGCCCGTGCTTGTTGATGAACAACGCGTCCGGGTCGTGCTTGGCGGTCTGCAAGCTACTCCGCCGCAGGTCCAGGTAGTGAATCACCGCCTTGACGGCTCCCGGCCCGATCGGGATGACGCGTTCCTTCTTGCCCTTGCCGCGGACCCGGATGACGCTGCTGCCAAGGTCAATGTCGGCGATGTCGAGCGCGACCAGCTCGCTCACGCGGATACCGGTCGAATACAGCATTTCCAGAATCGCCCGGTCGCGGGCGCCCAGCAGGGTGGTGGTGTCACAATTCGAGAACAGCTTCTCGATTTGCTCGATATCGAGGAACTTCGGCAGCCGCTTCTCCTGTTTCGGCGTGCGGATCGGGGCGACCGGGTTACTACCGGCGTATTCGCGGCGGACGACGAACTTGTAGAAGCTCCGCAGGGTGGCCAGCTTGCGCGCCACCGTGCTCTTGCAGTAGTTCCGGTCGCGGAGCTTCGACATGAACAGCCGCACCAGGTCGGTGTCGACCGCGAGCAATCGGCGATTCCGTTCTTCGATCAAGGGTTGTGACATCGGTGGCAACAACTTGCGGCTGGGATAGCCGTTTGAGCCCTTGACGGTGTTGGGCCCGGGTGGCGGCTCTGCGTCGGGGTCGGCCAGGAAGGTGCAGAACTGCTCCAGATCGGCGGCGTAACAGCGGGCGGTGTGAGTGGAGAAATGCCGCTCGGCCCGCAGGTAGTTGATGAACTGATCGATGATGGATTCCTGCGTGTTCATCAGACGGTCACGACCTTCGTTGTGAGGATCCTGAAACCTGTGCAAGACGATATCCTACCTTTACGTGAAACCTTTACGGGAAAACCGCGACACGACCTTCCGCCGCATTCCCGATCCACCTGCCCATCTGATAGCTGAGCACGGCGGCGTCGCAGAAGTCGAAGTCGAGGTCGGGCCGCTCGGCGTGCTCCAGCAGCGACGCCAGCAGCGCCGACTCCTGGCCTGGGCTGTACCAGAAGGCGTAGCGTTGCCGACCTTTCACCAGACTCAGACATCGCCGTCCTGCGTGCATTGCTTCGCCTCGGCATCCCCGGGCGTTATCCGGGACGAACCTCTTTCCAATAACATCGACCGGATCGACGCCCAACAGCAATAACGGACGAAGAGTTCTTGTGACTTTACATAGATCCCGGCGCCGTAGGGGCTGTCATGGCCGCTGCGGCGTGCTCCGAAGGCGCGTGCGTCGGCAAGAACTGCGTCCTCGGCGGCGTTGTAGACCTGTTGGACTTGCAGGACCGGGGTGGCGGCGGCGGTTGCCGACGCTGCCGGGGCCAGATCCGCGGCCTGGCGCGAGGCCGCTACCGGGTCGAACGGGGCCGGGGCTTGCCGATGCGGGGGGGCGTACCACTGCATCACGAGGCCGACGCGGGGCGGGTAGTAGGGGTGATATTCGGTGATGGCGGTGACGACGGTGGCGTCAGCCTGGAGCTCGCGGGCAAGGTCGAGGGCGTCCTGCGGGGTTTCGACCGCGCTTTTCCCACGCAGCGCCAATGCTGCCAGGGTGCGGTTGACCGGGATCACGACGATGCCGGGAAATGACTGGAATTCCGAGGCGAGGATATCCGTCACCTTCAGCGGGTCCCAGTAGGTGCTGTTGCTGAGGTTCAGCACCGGGGCGACGACCACGACCTCGGGCGGTTCCGCGCGAGGCTCGACCCCGGCCGGCCCGCGCTGCTGCGTGCAGCCGGCCAGCAAAAGGACTCCCATAATCGACCCGAGTGCTATCATGGCACCACACTTGCCCCTGGAAGGGCAAACAAAACCCGATTTCAGGTCCGAAAGGTCGGAGGAGAGAGCCCGTCTACTTATTGTAGGACCGTAAATTGCGTTTGGTAAAGTCCGCGCGGGGCAACGGGCAGCGCGGGTGACCCCTTCACCAGTCCTGGGGGCGGCAAATGTGCCGCCAGACCGCCTCCACAGGGGGTTGCGATCGGGCGATGTTCGGCATGGGCGGCTGGCCATGTATGCCTATTTTCCTTCGGTTTCCAGCGATGTGTTGACGGAAACTTGAGGCTTTCCGGGATCCCGGGCGGCCCGGGGCGGACCGGAATAGCCCTCCAATTCGGTTCGCAGCGACCAGATATTCTCCACGCCCGCCCGGGCGGAGACGAAATAGACCCGCCCCGTGCTGCCGCACGTGGGGTTGAACGCCCCAACCGCCCCATCGGTGATCTTGAGACGCGTGCCGCTGCGGACATCGACCATCCAGATATCAGCCGGCAGCGGCACGGAGTCGTCGGGCGTGGCGGCGGTTTGTCGGACGCAGCAGTAAACGATCGTGCCGCCGTCCGGCGACCAGCGGGGCGCGATGCAGGCGGATGAATCGCTATAGGCCAGCTCGGTCGGGTGCCGGGCTTCATCGCCGATCAGCTCGACCGACCAGATGCTGAACCAGCGCGTGCCGCGCTGACGGGCCCGCTGAAACGCGATCCGCTGTCCATCGCAGGACCAATCCGGAAACATGCCGTAACAGAGGAAACGCCGGATACCGGGTCGGTCGATCGAGAGCGACCAGATTTCCCACTGGTGCGAACGGCCTCCCCAGGCGGTGAAGGCGACGCGCTGCCCATCGGGGGAAAAGCAGGGGGCGATCTCGTCGGAGGGGTCGTGCGTCAGTTGGGTCAGCTCGGTGCCGTCGCGGTTGATCAGCCAGATGTCCCAGTTGCCACTGCGATTCGAGCAGAAGACGACGCTCTCGCCGTCGGGACTGAAGCGGGGCTGGATATCGTCGGCGGGGTCGGAGGTGAGCTGCGTGATCGCGTAGCCGTCAATGTCCTTCATGAAGACGTCGGGGCGTTCGCTGTTGCGCGTCGAGGCGAAGACCATCGTCCGGCCGTCGGGATGCAGGGCGGGGTCGAAGTCGCGGCCGATCGAAGAGAACGTGTGACGCGTCATGTTCGTCAGCATCCGGGTCTCGTACGGCACGCGCTGACCGTCGGGATGGGTCCCGAACAACGAGACATCCTCCGGCGAGGCGGTCGCGGGAGCTTGTGTAAAGGGCTCGCCCGGGGGCTCGGTAGCCCGGAGCGGGCCGGGGGTTGGCCCCAGGCTCTGACAGCCGGCCCACAGCAAGCCGGCAGAAACAATCGCGAATAAATGGTAACCGGGCACACGCGTGCGTCTCATCGGCGAATCCTCAAGCCTGCCGCATCGTTTCATGGCATACCCACGCCTGCATGCCCACGCTGTTGGTATCGGCGCATGTGCGATGCAGTGCCAGTAACGAGGCTTTCGCCCTTGGGGCTGCTCTGGTTATCGGCACAACGGGCCTGAGGAGTTGACCCGGAGGGCGTCCGGGCTGGACGAACCGACCTTCCTCACGCACGACTTCGCCTGCTATTCGGTCGCGGGAGCCGGCCGAGCGACGGTAGCTGGCGGCAATTGCGCGGCGTTGGTCGCGGTTCGCGGAGCGTCCCAGTCGTACATCACGAAGTGGCAGAAATAGAAGCCCAGCAGGGCCACCAGCAGCGCTGCCGTCCACATGGTCGCCCGGCCGGCGGCCCGCCAAGTGGGCCTGATCTTCCCAAGCATCCACACAGCCAGCCCGAGGAAGCCCCAGAAACAGACGGTCCAAACCACGCCATCGGCGCCGATCTGACGACCGAGAATCCAGAGCAGCCACACGGCGGTGGCGAGCAGGACAAACCCCATCGCCTGCTTGAAAGTGACCATCCAGGGGCCAGGCTTAGGCACGTACTTCAGCCACGTTGGTTTCGCCGAGAGCAGCAGATACGGCAGGCCCATTCCCACGCCGGCCGAGGTGAAGATCGCAAGCCCCACCCACCTCGGCTGCGTCAATGCGTAACCTAACGCAAACCCTAGAAACGGGGCCGTGCACGCAGTACCGAGCAGCGTTGCGAGCAACCCCTTCAGGAACGCCCCGGGATAGCCCTCTCGACGGGCCGCTACGTCCAGGCCGCCAGCGGCCGCACCGGGAAGCACGATTTCGAACACGCCGAACAAATTCAGCGAGAACACGAACATGATGCTTCCCAGAGCGATCACAACCTGGGGTGACTGCAACGGCATGTTCCCGTAGGCCGCCACGGCGCCGAAGATCCAGAACCAGGTCATGATGCCGGCGCAGAACGCCAGCCCCAGGCGGAACACGCGTTTGGGGTCTTCGCCGGCCTGCTGCACGAAGCTCAGCACCTTGATCGAGATAACCGGGAGGACACAGGGCATAACGTTAAGGATCAACCCTCCGAGCAGGCCCGCGAGCAGTACCCAAAGCAGATGGATCTCGCCGCCGCTCGTGAACTCCTCCGGATTCTCCAACGCACGGATTACGGTGCCCCGCGTAAGCAGCTCCGGGAGCAGCGCCGTTACGTCCGGCTTGCCCGGTACGTAGACAACGTTCACCGGCACGCCACCGCGCCCGAAACTCTTCATCTCCGCGAACATCACTGGATTGTTGTGCGTGAAGTCAGCCTCGATGGGCACAATGCCCAGGGCGCGCATCTTCTCGCGGATCTCCCGCGTCTCGAGCACGAGCTTCTTGTTGGATTGACACGTCAGGCACCAATCCGCCGTGAAATCCACGTAGACCTCGTGTCCGGCGCGCGAAAGGGCCTCGGGTAGGCCAGGCTGCCACTCTCGCCAGGGGATTCCATCCGCCCAGGCTTCTTCGGTGAACGGCGGAATCACCTTGGCGAGATCCTCGGCGGTGAAGGCTGATACCGCGTCGGCTTCCGTCGGCTCGGTACCCGCTGCGTCGGGTTCGGACGTGACTACCGCGCCATCATCGGCGGCAGCATCCACCGCTGCGATGTCAGCACTGACGCGTGGATTCGGAGTGTCCGCGTCGAGCCGGACGACGCCGAAGGCCATTTCGGGCGCGAAGCACTGACCGGCGTCGTTGCAGGCCTGGTACTGGAACAGCACGCGGATGCTGACCGGGCCGGACGGGAACGCCTGGTCGGTGATCCTGAACGGGACGCGGATCTCGAACTCGCCCGTCTGCTCACGGACCTTGCCGATGTATTGGAGCTCGCGCACGTGCGGCTTGGGCCAGATCTGGTCCTTCTCCTCGGCGAACTCCAGCCCGGCGACCTTCTCGACGAGCAGCCGCGCGGGGATAAGTGAATCGACGCCGGGGTCGCGATCCTGAATGTGGTGGCCCTTCTGTACGCGGATCGTAGCGATCAGCTCGGCCAGCTCGTCGATGCCGATTCTCTCCTTGGAAACGCGCAGCTGGCTGCCCCGCAAGTACGGCGCGTCGGCCAGTGGTGGGGCCAGCCGCTCCCGAGCTTCCGCAAAGGCCTTCTCGTTGGCCGGCGAGCCGTGCTCGGCGGCAATCGGTAGCTCCAGCTCAGCGGACGCCTTCACCGGCAGGCACAGCTGCTTGCACGCCAGTGCGCTGATCCGGGCCACGATGAGTACAGTTTGGCCGGGCGCGACGTCGGCGGCGACCGTCAGCGGCGCGAGGGCGCGGATCGTGCCCGAGTGATCCAGGTACTCAAAGCCGGCGTCCTTGCCGAGGGCAGGTGCCGGGAAGCGCAACTCGCCCACGGTCATGCCAGGCGGCGTGGTGAACTGGACGTCGGTCGGCAGCCCCGTGTCGAGGATGATCGGGTCGTAAATGTGCCACGGGTCCTCGACGTCGATCTCGACCAGCAGCTCGCTCCGCCCGCCGGGCGCGACGCTCTCGTGCCCGGCCAGCAGCCTGGCCGAGAACTTCGGCGGCGCCTGCATCGCCGGCTGCATGAACAATACGAACGTCAGTACGGCTGAAACGATCGTCATCTCACTGCCTTCCGCGTCATTCTCACCAACAACAGGGTACGTGCTGACCCGCTTCCCGCGGGTGGCCCACCTCGTTAGAGGTGGGGGCCCCGAATTAACTCGTGATCCGCGCCTCCAAGGCTAAAGCCATGGGCCGCCCTCAACTGGTGCTCATCTCGAAACCGTGTGGCACACACGATCCTGTACGATCCGCGCGAACGCGGGTTTACACTATGATAGCCCGAGCAGGCAAGGTGACCGAACCCTGGCACGCGTGTGCCCATGAGCGAAAAGAGGGGCAGACGCGTCGCGAGGCTCGGAGCCAGTCCCTGTTTTCGGCGGCGCGGGGGCCGCTACGGGTCGTCCGGTGCGGGGCCCGGACGCTACACGGTCTTTGGCCGGCGGGGCTAGCCCTTTGAGAGTTCCGCCAGGACGGCTTTGAGGAACTTCCAGGACTTGGCGACCGAGTCGACGTAGACCAGCTCGTCGGGGCTGTGGGCGCCGGTGATCGTGGGGCCGAACGAGACCGTGTCGAGCGTGTTGCCCATGCGCTCGTTGATGATGCCGCACTCGAGGCCGGCGTGGATCGCGGCCACGTGAGCCTCCTCGCCGAAGAGATCCCTGTAGATGCGGCGGCAGGTTGCCAATGTGGGGGAGTCGGGGTTGGGCTCCCAGCCGGGGTACTCGTTGCCACTTTCGGCTTGCGCGCCGGCGAGCTGGCCGACGGCCTCGATCTGGTCGCGCGTCGCGTGCAGCAGTGATTGCGAGGAGCTGCGCGAAAGCGCAAAGAGCTCAACCTTGAGCGTGTCATCCACCGACTCGCTCGTGATGACCGCGGCGTTGTTGGAGGTCTCTACCAGATTGGGCACCTTCTGGTGCATGCCGTGCACGCCATGCGGAACCGCGACGAGGGCGGCGACGAGTCGGCGGGTGTCGGCGGGGGAGATTGTCCTGGTCGCTTGGCCGCTGGCAGCTTCAACCGTGATCTTCAAGCCGGCTTCGTCGGACTCGGCGGCGACCTTCTCGCGGACCTCTTTGGCAGCGGCTTCGAGGGCAGCGCTGATACGTTTCGGCCCGCAGACGAGCGCGCTTGCTTCGCGGGGGATGACGTTGCGCTTGCTGCCACCCTTGATCTCGGCCAGGCGCAGGCCGCGGAGCGCGCCGTAGAGCACACGGGCGAGGACCTTGTTGGCGTTTCCGCGGTTCTCGTGGATGTCGCCGCCGGAGTGTCCGCCGCGCAGGCCGCTGACGGTGACGCGGATCGGCTGCCAGCCGCCTGGGCAAGGCTTGAGCTTGAGCTTCCAGGTGAGGGTGGTGTCGCAGCCGCCGGCGCAGCCGATGTAGATCGCGTTGTCTTCCTCCGAGTCGAGGTTGATGAGGATCTTGCCCTTGAAGAAGTCGGGCTGGAGGGCCTTGGCGCCGGTCATGCCGGCCTCTTCGTCAACCGTGTTGAGCAGCTCGAGCGGGCCGTGCTTGACGTCGGGCTCGGTGGCGGCGGCGAGAGCCAACGCCATGCCGATGCCGTTGTCAGCGCCGAGCGTGGTGCCGGCGGCAGTGACGACGGTTCGGCCGGTCTTGGCATCCTGCTCGACCCGCACGGGGATCGGGTCCTTCTCGAAATCGTGCGGCACATCGGCGTCCTTCTCGGGGACCATGTCGAAGTGGCCCTGAAGCACGACTGTCGGTGTGTTCTCGCAGCCCGGTGAGGCCGGCACCTCGATCACCATGTTGCCCGTGCCATCCTCACGCACGTTCAAGCCATGCTCTTCCGCAACGCGGCGCGTGTGAGCGCGGATCTGCTCCTCATGCTTGGAGGGGCGTGGGGTGGCGGCGATGCCGGCAAAGAAACGCCAGACGGGCCGGGGTTCGAGCGATTCGATTGCGGACTGGTCGGACTGGTGGGGCATTCTTGTCGTCCTTGTGCAACTGCTAAAGGCTGGTGTTCTCAGCTCAGTGATTGCCATGGCACTGGCGGACAAGCCGCCAGTGGCACTCCGCTCCCGGTGGCACTCCGCTCCCGGTGGCACTCCGCCGCCAGTGGCATTCCGCCGCCGGTAGCACACGGCACGCGGTAGCTGGTTGCTCCGTGTGCAGGAGGGGCATGATAGCACCGCGGCGGTCGTCTTGCATCCGGGGCTGCCGCATCGTCCGCGGTCGCGGCGGTCCCATATTGATGCGGCTGGCGTCTTCGGAGCGGGTCGGGGAGACGATTTGTTATTGATCCCGACGATTCGATTGGGGATGATGAAGTCCGCAAGTTGCGGACCTATGATCAGTTGTGGGGCGGGGAACGCGCGCGGAGCGGGTCTGCGCATCAGGAGGCAAGACGGCATGACACAGCGAAGCACGTGGGGGAAACGGCACGGTTGGGCATTGGCGGCGGTGCTGGTCGCGGCGCCGATAGCGTGGGGCGGCGGTACGCCCGAGGATGCGCTGCTGCTGATCGATCCGACGCGCCCGGACGCGATGTACGTGGGCAATTATTATCTCCACGCGCGTGACATTCCGCCGGTGAACGTGCTGTACATGGACCCGATGGCCGCGGACTACTGGGAGTTCGCGGAGGACAACCTCGACGCCTTGTTCGGCCAGCTCGCGAACACGGGCATCCGGGAGCAGATCGATTACGTGGTGGTGATGCCGGCGTCGGGATACCGCATGTATGCCGCGGGGCTGGTCAGCGACGGGTGCTCACCGATCAACCACTTTTCGCTGTCCTCGGTGTACACGCTGTGGTACCCGGTCGAGTACATCCTCGGCGGGAACATGACACATCGGCGAAAGAACCGCTACTTCGGCGAGGACAACGCGCCGCTGGGGTTCGACAGCAACATCTTCTGGAAGGATGGCGTGCCGAGCGACGACCCCGCCGCACACAGGTACTTCATCGGGGCTTATCTGGGTTACACCGGGGAGCGCGGCAATACGGTCGACGAGATCATCGACCTGATCGACTGGAGCGTGGCGGTGGACGGCACGCGGCCGGCGGGCACATTCTACTACATGGAGACGACCGACGAGGCCCGCAGCGGACCGCGTGACGGGTACTACCCCACGGCGGTGGCCGACCTCACGGCGTTGGGCGGCGGGGCCGAGCATCTGTTTGCCGTCCTGCCCGCCGGGCGGCACGATTGCCAGGGGATCATGACCGGCTGGGCGTCGCCGGATATCGACGGCACCGACATGACGATCCTGCCGGGCGCGATCTGCGATCACCTCACGAGCTATGCCGGTCATTTCGGCTCGTCTTCGCAGGTGAAGATGTCGCGGTGGATCGCGAACGGTGCCAGCGGGTCGTGGGGCGCAGTTGAGGAGCCGTGCAATTACGCCGGCAAGTTTCCGCACCCGCGCGTGCACGTTTACTACTACCAGGGGCTGTCACTGGGCGAGTCGCTGTTCCGCAGCGTGGCGTATCTGCCGTTCCAGGGCTTGCTCTACGGCGATCCGCTGACGCAGCCGTTCGCGTACCTGCCGGATGTTCAGGTCCCCGACGCGCCGGGTGGCGTGGTTTCCGGGACGGTTGTGCTCTCGCCGAGCGCCACCACGCCGCACCCCACGGCCGAGATCGAAGCGTTCGACCTGCTGATCGACGGCGTGTTGCACAGCTCGATCGCCCCGGGCGAGCAGTTCGTGATCGACACGAACCTGCTCTCCGACGGGTGGCACGATCTACGCGTGTTGGCGTATGACGATCTCGACCAGCGTTTCACCGGGCGCTGGATCGGCAACATGGTAACGGACAATCACGGGCGTTCGGCGACGCTCGACGTGACGCCGACCAGCGGGAACTGGACGACGGCGTTCGCCGTCGATCTGGACGCGGTTGGAACGGAGTTGACCGAGGTGCGGCTGCTGCACAACGGCCGCGTGGTTGCCGCCGCTGACAGCGTGCCGGCGCAGCTCAGCGTGTATGGTCTGACGCTGGGCGCTGGTCCGGTGCGTCTGCAGGCGGAGGCGTTGTTCAGCAACCGCGAGAAGGTCCGCAGCGAGCCGTTCGATCTTGAGATTGACTATTCCGGTGACACGCCGAGCGGACAACCGCCGGTCGCCTTCAGCTACACCAAGCGCGTCCTGCCGGACGAGCCGTTCGTGGTCGAGTTGCCGGCGACATTCGACGACCCCAACGCGCCGCTCACTTATGAGCTTGTCTCGGACCCGGCGCAGGCGACGGTTGTATCCGGGACGGGGCCGTATCGGCTGATGCGTCCGGAACCGTCGGCACAAGGCACGGACGAGTTTACCTTCCAGGTCGACAGTGCCGCCGGCTCGTCGAATGAGGCGACGGTAACGCTGGTGTATTGGCGCTGCGTCGGCGATCTCAACGGCGACGGGCAGGTGAACCTGAGCGACCTGGCACAGTTGCTCGGCAATTACGGGATGACCGGCGGCGCCGAGTACGAAGACGGCGACCTGGACAGCGACGGTGACGTAGACCTGGCCGACTTGGCGGAGCTGCTGGCGCACTACGGCGCGGTGTGCTTCTAAGGTGTTTGCGGCTGGGAGGCGGGTTTCCCCGGCGCCGGGCGCGAATCCGGTTTGCGCGGAGTATCAGCGTCATCCGGCTCTTTGTCCTGGTCGTCGTCTGCGTCAACGATGTAACCGAGATCCTCAAGGCCTTGGATCTCTTCCGGCGTCAGTTGATGCCGCGGTGCGGAAGCTTGTCCCGTGGCGGGCCGAGGCGAGCCGAGATAGGCGCGTAAATCCGCGTTGAGGCGCTGGGCGAGTTCCGGCTGGTCGTTAAGCAGGTTGCGCAGCTCAGCGGGGTCCTCTTCCAGGTTGTACAGCTCGTGTCGGCCATCGGAGCCCTGGATGAACTTGTAGGGCTCGTCGTAGTAGGCCCGCAGCGAACGTCTCCAGGGCCGGGGGTCGAAGGTGGGATAGTCCCTGAGGATTCGCTTCAAGGGGCCGTACATCGGATGCGGACATTCACCCAGGCGGGGACGCTTGTCCGGGGTGTGCAAGAGGCTGACGCCCTTGGTGGGTACCGTCGGCTGGAGGCCGGCCAACTCGAGCAAAGTAGGAAACAGATCGAGATTCGTGACGGGGCGCGGATCACGCCCCGGTGCGAAGCGTTTGGGGTAGCGAATCACGAGTGGGATTCGCATCAATGGCTCGTAGACGGAGAACTGATGGTCGAGCATGTGATGCTCGCCCAGGTGGTCGCCGTGGTCACCTAGCAGCACCACGATCGTGTTCTCCAGGTAGCCGCCCGCCTCAAGCGAGTCGATCAACTTCTGGAAGAGCCCGTCGAGTTCGAGGATGGCGGCGTCGTAGGTGGCGGCCGTCAACGCGATCTCCTCCGGCGTGTAGTGCTCGAGCCCGAAGACGTAGCTCCAGACGGCCATGAACTTGCGGTCGACGTTGTAGGACGCGCGGATCTGCTCGGGCGACATCATCTGCCGGCGGTGCTCGTCGGCCGGGAGGAGCGGCGCGTGGGCCTCCATGTAGTTGATGAAGATAAAGAACGGGCGGTTCGGGTCCTGTTGCGGCAGCCAGTTCTTGACGCCGTCCTGGGCCAGCTCCCCAGACGCCTTGACGTTCCAATGGATGAGCTGCTTCCCGGCCCGGATCCGGTCTGCGAGTGGGTTGCTACGGTCGTACCATTTGACCTTGCCGAGCGTGATCCTGACGGCCCGGGGGTAATACTGGTCACTCCAAGGGTATTCGACGGTGTCGAAGCCCTGGGTCAGGCTCGCGTATTGCCGCCAGCGTGAGACGAACGGGTTTGCCGAGAACATATACGTGGTGTAGCCGGCCGCCTGAAGTTTTTCGGCCAGCGTCTCGAACTTGTCGCTGAGCACGTACCTCTCGTTGCTGGTGCCGTGCTCGGCAGGGAGCAGGCCGGTGAACATCGACGCGTGCGAAGGGACGGTGGTGCTGCCGACCGAGATGCAGTCTTCGTAGACGCGGGCGCCCCGGGCCCATTGGTCCAGGAACGGGGTGGTGCGGCGCTGGTGGCCGTAGAGGCTGAGATGGTCGGCGCGGACGGTGTCCCAGACGATGAAGACAATGTTGGGGCGCTCGGCCGTCTCACCGCTGTCGCAGCCCGTGACGATCGCGACGCATGTCAACAGCAGGATGAGGAACCGGGACGGCCGGTGATTCATCAGTTCTCTCTTCTCTGTTTATCGGTCGGTAAATCCGCCGCGGGCCGTGCGCTCGTTTCATCGGCGGTCGGCCGGCCCACGCTGAGCGTCCACACTGATCATATTAGCCAAGTACGGAGCCATAACCCAGCGCAACCGCGGCGCGCGGGCGCTGGAACCACGGATGGGCTGCGTCTGGCCTGCGGTTTGGCAGGCGGTAGCTCAACTTCCACTGACGATGCTCGTAATCGCGGCAAACTCGTCAGCGAGCGCGGGGTACAGGGCGCGGTAGCGCGGGTAGTAGGCGGCGTAGACCTTCGTCGCGTCACCCGGAGCGGTTCGGCCGGTCAGTTTGATGACCTGCTGGCAGGCGGCGGTGACGTCCGCGTACACGCCGACACCGACGCCAGCCAGCAGAGCGGCACCATACGCCGCGCCCTGTGTCACGTTTAGCGTGACAATCTCGGTGTTGAAAACATCGGCGAGGATCTGGCGCCAGAGCGCGCTGCGCGCCCCGCCGCCGGAGACTCGGACCTGCTTGATCGACAGACCGAGGTCTCGCATAAGCTGCAACGAGTCGCACATGCCGTAGCTCACGCCTTCCAGCACCGCCCGCGTGAGGTGGGCCTTGGTGTGGCGGAGGGTCAGGCCGATGAAGGCTCCGCGGGCGTTGGGATCGGGGTGGGGTGTACGCTCGCCGGTCATGTACGGCAAGAACAGCAGGCCCTCGCAGGCGGGCTCGATCGTGGCGGCGGCTTCGGTGAGCAGGTCGTAAGGGTCGCGGTTCTCGCGCTTGGCCCGAGCGACCTCGGCGTCACCGAGCGTGTCGCGGTACCAGCGAAAGCTGCCGGCGGCGGAGAGCATCACGCCCATCAGGTGCCACTTCCCGGGCACGGCGTGGCAGAAGGCGTGCAATCGACCTTCCGGCTCGATTCGGTAGGAATCGGACGCGGCAAAGACGACACCCGACGTGCCGAGCGTGGCGGACACGAGCCCTTCGCTGATGATGCCGGCGCCGACGGCCTGGGCGGCCTGGTCACCGCCGCCGCCAACCACCGGCGTATCGATCGCGAGGCCGGTTTGTGATGCGGCGCCCGTGCTCACGTTGGCGCTGGCGATGGGAGATTCGGTGACTTCGGGTAGCCAGGCGCGCGGGATGTCGAGGGCGGCGAGCATCTCGTGGGACCACTGGCGCTGGCCGACGTCGAAGAGCGATGTGCCGGAAGCGTCGGAGACCTCGCCGAAGAACTCACCGGTCAGTCGGTAGCGGACGTAGTCCTTGGGCAGAAGCACGTGGGCGACCTTCTCGTAGACATCGGGTTCGTTTTCGCGCACCCAGACGATCTTGGGCGCGGTGAAGCCGGGCAGAACCGGGTTGCCGGTCAGCTCGAGCAGTTTTCTGGTGCCGACCTGTTCCGTGATGGCGGCGCACTGCTCGCCGGTGCGCTGGTCGTTCCACATGATGCAGGGGCGCAGCACGTTGCCCCGACCGTCGAGCAGTACGAGGCCGTGCATTTGCCCGGTGAGCCCGACGCCGGCGACTTGTTCGCCTCGGGCGCCGCTCTGTTCGAGGACGCCGCGTATGCTGGTAACCGTCGCTGACCACCAGTCGTCCGGATTCTGCTCGGCCCAGAGTGGCCT